>JAUYEE010000064.1 GCA_030691545.1 bacterium
AAGACGTGCGGTTCGAGGTCTCCAGAACGCTCACGGAAATGGGCGAGGCGGCCATCGAGCCGATGTTGAAAGCGATTCTGCACCCCAGCGTGCACGTGCGGGAAGCCGCGGCGCGGGTGTTGAGCCTGATCGGCGACGAGGATGCTCGGCGGCGGCTCGATGAAGCAGCTCAAGCGGAGACACGAAAAACCGTAAGAAAGGAGCTGCGCGAAGCTTCCGCAAAAATCGAAAGACGGCTTGAGACCTCGCTCGCGCGCGAACGGGCCCCCGCTGCCCCCTGGGATGAGGAGCCTCACCTGGAGCCGTCACCCAAACAGAGGGATCGCGAGGAGAAGCACCTTTACTTCAGCATTGTTCAGAACCTCATTCTCTCCAATTGGGCGCGACCCCGGCGGTTCGGTGAGGCGCCGGTAGGGGAGGAGGTCCTGGTTACTCTGAAAGTGGACAGAGACGGGAGCGTATCGCGGGTTCTCATCGAGAACAAGTGGCAGAATACGCAGCTTGGAGAGTCGCTCAAGGACGCCATTCGGCGGTCTTCCCCTCTGCCACAGGTTCCAGACGTCGTCGCCGGGGGGAGGACTGAAGTGGACCTGACCTTCATTCTGAAAGCGCCCCGATAGGAATCCAGCAGCGGCCCGGCTGCGGCGCTGGCGCGGGTCAAGAGGACCGCCGGCAGGCCGCGGCGAGAAAAGGATTGAGTATGCCCCTGCAACTCATGAGAAGACTGTTCTTCGTCTCACTTCTGGCGCTCGGATGGTGTGCTCCGCGAACGTGTCGTGCGGAACCTCCTCCGGGCAAAGAATGGAAGCTGGTCTGGGGGGACGAGTTCGATGGAAAGCAACTTGACGAAAGCAAGTGGGAGAAGGTGGGGGATGGGCCTCGGCGAAAGGCGTTCTGGCTGAAGGAAAACGCCTATCTCGACGGGAACGGTCACCTCGTCATCCGGTCGAAGAAGGACGGGGAGCGATATAGCTGCGGCGGAATACGCACCCGCGGCAAGTACGAGCGAAGATTCGGCTATTTTGAGATTCGCTGCAAGATGCCCGATGAAGTGGGCACATGGGCGGCATTCTGGCTGATGACCCCATCGGTGAGGCGCGTCGGAGACGGAGGAAAAGACGGGGCGGAAATAGACATTTTCGAGTCGCCGTGGCGAGAGCAGGACGCCATCAACGTCGCGATTCATTGGGACGGTTATGGAAGGGACCACAAGAGCGCCGCGTGGAAAATCGAGTCGCCGGGAGTGAACGAGGATTTCCACATGTTCGGACTTCACTGGACTGCGGACGAATACATTTTTTACTGTGATGGGAAGGAAGTCAAGCGGACGGACGCAGGGGGAGTCTGCCAGGTTCCGGTTTACCTGAAGGTGACCACGGAGATCGGCGAGTGGGCGGGCGATATATCGAAGGCCGCGTTACCGGACTACTTTGTCGTGGATTACGTTCGGGTGTACGAGACGGCGGATTGAGCCCCATCGGATATGGCAGTCGGCGGGATGAGACGCGAGAGGGCTTTACGCGAGAACGGGCGCGGCATAGCGTAACGGAAGGCAGCTTCATCTGCCCGGGATAAGCGGCAGAAGCTGGAGGCGTCAGAGCTCGCCTATTGCCCGAAGGACCGTCTCGAGGCGGGTTCTCTGCTGCGGGGGGAGTTCCGGGCCATAGGGGTCGTGTGCTGCCTCGGGGGGGATGATTCCCTGAAGCTCAAGCGCCCACAGAAGGCGCAGGACGTACCCTTCGAGGGGATCGAGGAAGGTTGCCTCACCGAGCCGGTCAACTTTCTCCGCGAGCTCCAGGAATTCTCGCGCGTGCCCCGCGAAGTAGGACTTGAGCAGGTTCGCCTGTAAATTGGTGCAGATGGCGCCCATTCCGACGAGTGCGCAGACCGCTCCTCTCATAAGGGTGTAGGGGAGCATACGGTCTTCGCCGCTGACGAACAGGACGTCGGGATACGATTCCTCTATCAGTCGAGCGATGTCCTGAACTCGAACCACATCGTTGTAAGTCGCCACCTTGATTCCCACGACGGCTTCAATCGCAAAAAGCTTCCTGAGCACATTCTCCGAATAAGGGACACCCACGCCGCCCTCGTGGAAGTAGAAGGCGAAGACCGGGGCGCCGAGTTGGGCAATCTCCTCGTGATAGGCGACGATTTCCGCCTCGTGCTTCTCGACGGGGAGAAGGCCAAAAGGCGGAAACGCCAGAAACGCGTCCGCCCCGAGATTGAGCGCCTCTCTCCCCATGCGTTTAGCTTCGTCGAAGTAATCGCGGAGCTGCGCTGTGGAAGCAATGGGCGACGCCACCTTTGCCCCGACGCCTGCGACGATGATTCGATCTCCGGTCATACACTGCCGCCACGCGGACATCACGAACTCGCGGTTTTCAGAGGAGAGCAAAAGCCCTCGACCGGTATGCACCCAGACGGCAACGCCGCGAATGTCTTGCTGCGCCATATGATCGCAATACCGCCGCTGGGCGTCCCGGTGGATGAGGCCGTCTTTGTGAAACAGAGCGGGGACCGCGGGAATGAGCCCTCCCTTCAGTTTTTCGCTCCACCACTTTCGGTTTTTCTCCATTGTCTGTCTCTCCAGGAAAGTCAGTCACCGCCCGGCACGTCGCTGTGGTCTCGAGCGAATGAGTGTCTGTGCGTGTTTGGGGTCAGTATACCGCCCGGAGAGACGTTCTGCAAAGAACAAAAGGAGATCGCACCTCGTACGCGGCGGAGAAAACGGTGTCCGTCGCCTACCGCCGGACGGTGAGCATGGAAATGGGCGGAGGAGTGGCTGCGCAAGAGCAGAAACAAGCCGCAGGTTTACAAAGGGGTAGCCACCGACCAAAACGGGCAAGCGGTTGCCCGAGAGGGAAAAGGAGCACACGCGATTACTTCTCGATTCCAAGGACCTTCTGGGTTGTGCTGAAGTGGAGCTTGGCGACCTTGGCGAGTTGCTGAATCCCTCGCTTCTCGATGAATTCCCTTCCGACCTCAATGACTCTCTGGGAGGCGCCCTTCGGAAGTTCCACGCCATAAAGCTCCGAGAGTCTTTGAAGCCGCGCCAGGAATTTCCCGCGGGCAACCACCGAAGCCGCAGCAACGACGATGTCCTGCTCGGCGCGGGGTCGTTGCTCGATTTCGATTCTCCTTCCCTTTTTCATGAGGGCGTTGAGAACAGCCGATTTATCGGCGAACTGGTCCACGATGACCTTCTTGCAACTGACCTTTGCCAGGAGGTTCTCGACGACCCGCGCATGTCCCCAGGCGAGAATGCGGTTGAGATTGTTCATCTTGTCGTAAAGCATGTTGTACTTCTCGGGGCCAATGATGACGACGGAGTTTTTGAATTTGGCGCAGAGGATTGCGGCGAGCTTCAGGGCGCGGCTATCGGAGATTCGCTTGCTCTCCACAACCTTCAGGTCGTAGAGGTCCTTGAGGTTGGTTTTGTCGGCGTGAAGCCCCGCGACGACCAGCGGACCAAAGTAATCGCCTTTGCCGCTTTCGTCCACGCCGATTCTCTCGTCCCCGGACACGCCCTCCTGCAAGAGATATTCGTAGCCGAACCGAATCTCCCGGAGAAGTTCCGGCTCGAGATAAAAGCGAACGAACTCCGCTGTCCCTTTCCCCTGGATAAGAAGTCGGCCGTTCGTGTAACAAGTGATGCTGAGGTTGTTGCGCGCCGCCCCGAAATGGGCGTATTTCACTTCCTTGAAAGTGTACCCTCGTTCCTGAAGGTAGGTGCGCAGCAGAGCAATCTTCTCCTTATCGAGGGTGCAGACGTACGAATTGACCGGTTCAGAGTGAGGGGGAGACTCCTGCTGCGTTAAGGAGACGTCTGAGGCCGAGATTCCCGAGATGTCATTGAAGCGGTGCATCTTGAGTGTCAGCAAAGATGGTGTACCGGCATCGGGTGTCACCCTGGGCACGAAAACTCAGCCACCTGCACAGCCCAACCCGCTGTTGGCCGCACGGCTTAACCTGTTCCACCGTGCCTCTCGATGAGATTTCATACACATCGTAAGAGGCGCGGCCGCCCCTGTCAAGAGAAAACTCGGCGGTGGGGGGGCTTGCGTCGGGTGCAGCGATTGGGAGGTGTTACACGGGAGCCCGGCGCGCAGATGTCCTGACAGGCATGGCCGTGATCGAGAGAGGAGCTTTGTTTACGGAGGTCAACATTGGTTTCGCGGAGAGGTTCCGTGCTGTAATCTGCTGCAAACTAATGCATTATGTACAACTTTCGGGGGCACCGTGGTTTTTCGTGTTCCGCTCCGTCAACACTGGGCAGACTGACGCGCCCGTCTTCGTTGTGTTGCAATTCACTGTCGCGTAAAGGGTTACTGGCATCGTGCCCTCCCTGGCACAGTAGTTGAACATGCCCTTCTCTCGATGGGAGTGTCCCTTATCTCTCGCTGTTACCGGCAAGGAGGAGTTTTGAGAAACGTCGCGAACGCCCTCACTGTTGATATTGAGGAGTATTTCCAGGTCACCGCTTTCAACGGCGGAGCGCCTGTGGTCAGGTGGGACGATTACGAAAGCCGCGTCGTTCCAGCTACAGAGGAAGTTCTCTCGCTTCTGTCCTGGTACGAGACAAAGGCGACCTTCTTCGTGGTGGGGTGGGTCGCCGAGCGACACCCGGCCCTCGTGAAGGCGATCCGGAACGAGGGGCACGAGATCGCCTGCCACGGTTACGCGCATCGTGAGATATGCGAGCAAACGCCGGAGAGTTTTCGGGAAGACGTGCGCCGTGCGAAAAACATCCTGGAGGACATTACGGGGAAGTGCATCAGGGGCTACCGGGCGCCGACCTTTTCCGTAACGGACGGGACGCTTTGGTCGCTCGACATTCTCATCGAGGAAGGCTTTCAGTACGATTCGAGCATTTTCCCAATCCGTCACGACCGGTACGGGATTCCGGATGCGGAACGATTCCCGAGCGTCGTCTCTCGCGGGAATGGGAACGGGAACGGGATATGGGAGTTTCCGATGTCAACGCTGCGGACGATGGGGATGAACCTGCCTTTCTCAGGCGGCGGGTACTTGCGCCTTCTGCCGCCGAGCATCGTCTCATGGGCTATCGAGAAACTGAACCGGCAGGGTCAGCCAGCGATCATCTACGTTCATCCGTGGGAGTTCGACCCCGGGCAGCCACGGGTACGCAGCTCCTTCGTGACAAGGTTCCGACACTACCATAACTTGTCGCAGATGAAGCGGAAGTTCGAATACCTGTTGGCCCGACACAAGTTTACCACCGTCTCCCAGGTCTTGAATGGCTGTGCCGCGTTGGCTGAACCGGTTCTCAGTACGGAAGATGCGGAGAGCGAATTCGATCCCAGCGGGTCTTCGGCCTGGCACGTGGCCGCTCCTCGTGTCCCCGCGGGAGTCGTCGAGGCCAACCGTTCCCTGAATGCCAGCATGCGACGGTGAACTATATCCTTTCCCCGTTCGCGCGCAAACCCCCACGCCTTCCGTCCCATCGCTGAAGCAAGGGATTCTTGTCTTCTGTGATCGCGCAGGCGGCTGGCCTGGCAAGGGGGCTTGAGGGTTCTTTGTTCGAGCGGGGCTACCCGGCGAGAAACCCGGGGGGGGGAATCACAACTCCTGCTCGCGTTCCTTTATGATTCGCAGGAGTTCGCGGGGAGTTTTTGCGGCGAGGAGGGCGTCTCGGACTTGTTTGTTGCTGAGGAGCTTTGCGAGGCGGGCGAGGGCGCGAACGTGGGGTCCGGGGTTGTTGTGTTCGGCGACCAGTATGAAGATGAGGTGTGCGGGTTCGTCGTCGGGAGCCTGGAAGTCAATCCCCTCCCGTGAAACTCCCAGGGCGGCCACGAGCCGGTCCACTGCGTTGGTCTTGCAGTGAGGGACTCCGACGCCGTTGCCGATGCCGGTGGTCATGATGCGTTCTCTATCCATGACCGCTTTCAGAACGGCGTCCTTGTTCTTTATCTTTCCCGTTCTGTCCAGGATGTCCACCATTTCCTCGAGGACTTCGTCCTTGGTCCTGGACTTGAGGGACATCGCGATGGAGTCTTCATCCAGCAGCTCGTACAGATACATCAACCACTCCTCCGCTCGGGGAACATTCAAGACGGAAAGGACATGCAGCCTCAGAAATTTTGCTATACAATAGCACGGGCAATTTAGAAATCAAGACATATCTTCACGACCGTCGTTAGTGAGGAGAAATGAAGGGTGTGATTCTTGCTGCCGGAAAAGGCACGCGGATGAGAGAAGTCAGTCTCGGTCTCCCGAAGATTCTCTTGCCGTTTGGGGACCGGACCATCGGAGATAACATCGCGCAGGGATTGAGGGACGCGGGGGCTGTCGAAATCCTGCTGGTCGTGGGGCACATGGAAGAGGAGGTGAGGGAGCATTTCGGCGACGGGTCCGCGCTGGGCGTCAGGTTTCACTACGTTCGCCAGAACAAGCAATTGGGGACGGGCCATGCGGCGTCTCTCTCTCGGGATTTCATCGGGAACGACCCTTTCGTCCTTTGCTATGGCGACATTGCAACTCCCCGCGAGAATTTGGTCGGCCTCGTGGGCGATTTCCGAAGGGAGTCTCCGGAAATCAGCATGTCTATCTTTCGCGTCCAGGACCCTTCCGCAGGCGCCGCGGTGTACGTCGAGGATGGCTATATGAAGCGTCTGATCGAAAAGCCCCCCCTGGGCTCCTCGACGACCGCATTCGACAATGCCGGGATATACGTCTTCACTCCGGCGGTATTCGAGGTGCTTGACCGCGTGGATTTGTCGCCGAGGAACGAGTACGAGCTGACGGATGTTCTGACGATGGTCGCGGGAGCCGGAGGGAAGGTCAGAGCCTACGAACTGGGCGGTTTCTGGTCGAACGTGAGCTCCCCCGAGGACCTCCTTGGCATCAACAAGCTTGTCATTGATGGCCTCAAGGAGCAAGGATTCCCTGATGCCCCTGCTTCTGGCGGCCGGAGCATTTCTTCACTTGCGATTGTCCATCCGCAGGCGGTTTTGGGGAGATGCACGGTCGGCGATTACACGATTGTCATGCAGGGTGCTCGCGTCAGGGACGGAGCACAAGTCAGCCACGCCATCCTTTGCCGGGACGTGGTCATCGGTCAAGGCGCCGCGCTCGATTACGTCCTCGTTCGCCCGGCAGCGACGGTCGCCCCGAGCGTACGGTGCTCGGGAACAAGGGAACAGGTTCTGATCCTGCCGGATGAGATGCCGGAGAAAGGGTGAGGGTACTCCGGGCCAAGCGGCGCGCGGGCGATACGCGGGTCATTCCTTTCGAGACTTGTCCTCGTCTTTCTTTTCGGTCAGCAAGCGGTGGATGCGCTCAAGAAATAGGCGGTTTCTCTCGCCATTCACGGCGACATTGTACACCATGCGGAGGATATTCACCACGAGGAGCACCTGGAAGAGAATCACCGCGATGATGGGTAAGGTGGTTTTCAGCGATTCGGGAACCTGGATGACGCCGAATCGCTCCGGCGGGAGAATCCTGTCAATGTCCTCCACGAAGACGCAATACAGCGCGATCATCGCACAGAACGCGATGTCGAACAGGATGAACTCCTGCATCCTGCGGAACATGGCTCGGATGCTAAGATCCTTCTTGCCGGTCGGTTGAGCATCCGGCGGAGTCAGCCGGACTTTCTGGCACGTCAGACAGAAATCATGCTCGTCGTTGTTGAACTCTCCGCACTCACACTTCCACATGGCATGAACCTCCGAGCGAGCTATCGCTCCATTCCAGTGGCACTGCCCACCCGCGTTTGCGAGATAGGAGGGGCTGTCTTGCGCCGCAAGGCCTCTATGACGCCCCTTCAGGGCTTTTGCAGGTTGGACGGGACGGCGTTCCCAGGGCGTTGCCCTGGGCTATGTTATTGCGCCCCGTTGGGGCTTCGCATCTTCTCTTGGACCAAGCCCTGATGGGTCGCAGTAATCCCGTGCCACTATGATAGAGCCGCACCCTCCGAGGCGTTACGTTATCCGCGTGAGGCTATACTATGCGTGCTGTCAGGAAGGGTCAAGGCAAAAACGTCGCCGAGATTTGGCGGCTTGGTTCAGCGGGCATCTTCGTGCCCTTCGTGTTCTTCGTGGTTCTATCTTTCCCCTCCCCCCTGTCGGTGAGAGATTACGGCTGAAATCGGGTGTGAGCAGGAAATCCTCCACAATCCGTTCGCTGGTTTGGCCGCTTTTTCGTGAGAGACGCAAGGAACTGTACAAAGGTTTTGGCTATGGACATGAACTTTGGTAGGATTTGCCCACCGGGGCCACAACGGTCTCAGCACGATGCCCGGGAAACTTCGCTTTTCAGCCGACCGGTTTCGAGTGAGTCCCAGGTTTGAAGAGAACCAACCGGTCGTGGGACGGGCTTCTAGCCCGTGAAATCATGGGCAAGATGCCCATGCCACCTCGAGGGCAGTTGACGGATGAACCTTGACGACCTCTTACGCGAAATGGTGAGCCGAAAAGCCTCAGACCTCTATCTGAAGGCATACAGCGCCTGCTACCTGCGAGTGGATAACCGGCTTGTCGCTCTGCCAGGGAAGGAGATGTCGCCTGAAGACGTCGCGGAAATGAGCGACCAACTCATGGACGAGGGGGAACAGGCAGCCTTCCGCAAGCAGCGGGAGATGGACCTCGCTTTCCGTCGTCCCGGGATCGGGCGCTTCCGGGTGAACATCTACTGGCAGCAGGGGACGCGGGCGATGGTGTTCCGCTCGATTCGCCAGGACATCCAGAGTTTCGACGAGCTGAATCTTCCGGGCGAGACGTTGGAAAGGCTTTCTTTCGAGCCTCGCGGGATGGTTCTGATTACGGGCATCGCCGGGAGCGGAAAGTCCACGACCCTCGCGAGCATGATCGAGTACGTCAATCAGCGCGAGGCAAAACACATCATCACCATCGAGGACCCTGTCGAGTTCGTGTTCACGGACAAAAAATCGGTCATCAGCCAGCGGGAAGTTGGCATGGACACGCACGATTTCCATGCTGCGCTCCGTCACGTCATCCGGCAAAGCCCTGACATCATCCTGATCGGCGAGATGCGCGACCACGAGACGATGTCCAGCGCGATTATGGCTGCCGAGACAGGGCATCTTGTCCTCAGTACCCTCCATACCGTGGACGCCGCGCAGACCGTCGAGCGTATCATTAACTATTTCCCGCCCTATCAGCATCCGCAGATTCGCATGCAACTCTCTCTGGTGCTGAAAGGTGTCATCTCCATGAGATTGCTCGTTCGCAAGGACGGGGCCGGGCGCATCCCCGCGTGCGAGGTCATGCTCTCTACGCCCACTGTTCGGAAGATTATTTACGAGGGGCGGACCGGGGAGCTTTATGACGTTATTAAGAAAGGGGGGCTTTTCGGCATGCAGACCTTCAACCAGGCGTTGATCAAGCTACTCAAGGCGGGCAGCATAACCGAGGAGGAAGCCAGAAAGTACGCCGACAACGTCGAGGAACTCGAGCTGGAGATGCGAGGCATCTACCTCGGCTCGGCGGCTCGTGATAAGCTCTGAATGAGAGGAAGAGAGAGACAGACCCGATGGGGGACAAGAGGGGATGGATAGAACCACGAAGAACACGAAGGACACGAAGAAAGGGCCGTCCGCGATTTTTCCCAACAGGAGAACCAACAATGGCAAGAACAGGTCGAGGACTCGCGTTTCTGCTCACCGCCGCTTTTGCGTTGCTCACCATTCACGCGGCATACCCGGAAGCAACAGGCGCCTCCGAGAAGGAAGCAACGCCCGCCTTCCAGGAGTTTCGAAATGGGCAAGTGAAGAAGTTCAATGAGTTAGCCGCTTCCCTCCAGGCAAAAGGATTGTCGCAGGACGATTTTATGAAGCAAATCCAGGAGTACGCCCAGACGAAACTTCTCAAGGAGTTCCTCGACTATCGCAAAACGGAGGAGGGGAAAAAGGCAGAGGAGGACGTGGATCGGGAGTCGCTTGTTGTGGCCATCCATCTGGCCGATGACGAAAAGGTTGTCGAGCAGGTCCTTCAATTCGAGAGAGATGCCCAGAAGGCGCTCGAGTTGAAGCTTTTTGCGGCCGAGCAGTACGCGGGAACACAAAATAAGGACAGAGCGAAGGCGCTCGTCAACGCCGTCCTGAAAGAAAGCGAAACGAAGTTCCCGGACATCCATCAGCAGGCGAAGATGGCGCTGTTCCGCGTGGCTCCGGAGGGGCAGGTGTTTCCCGAATTCCCCGAATGGGCCAAAGACACCGACGGGAAGCCTCTACGGGTCGCGGAGTACAAGGGGAAAATCCTTCTGGTGGATTTCTGGGCGAGCTGGTGCGGACCATGTCGCGGCGAGGCGCCAAATCTGGTGAATGCTTACGTCAAATACCACGGGAAGGGGTTTGAGGTTATCGGCATTTCCTTTGACCAGTCGGAGAAGGAGTTCAAGCAGTTCATGGAGGACATGAAAATGACCTGGCGGGAGTATTTCGATGGCCTCGGCTGGGACAACAAGGTTGGGAAAGTCTATGGCATCGGCGCCATCCCCGCCATGTACCTCCTGGACAAGGAGGGCAAGGTCATCACCGACAACGCCCGGGGACCGCGACTCGAAGAGATTCTGAAAAAGTACCTGGGAGGCGAAGAATAAGAGTGGCTTCCGGGCAGCGGATGCCCGGTTTACTGAGCTTTCGGCAGGTGCCTGGACTGTCCGCACCGCAGGAAACCTTTCGGCGTGTGGTCAAGAAGAAGGGAGGCGAAAGATGAGTTCTCGGCTGTTTTACTTGAGTTTTTTGGCGGCGTTGGTTGTCGCTGGCGGTCTGCTCATGTGCTCATGCGCGATCGCCGGGGAAACGTTCACGTATTCTGACCTCCTCATGAGGGTAGTTGATCTTGACAGGTTGCCCTACTTCGTAGAAGGCGAAGAATGCGACCAGTTCTCCAGTTACGACAGGAGGTCTCGGTACGACGAGGCGACGGGCAAATACATTGACTGGGACGCTAACGGTGATTCCGGCAACTATATTCGGTTCGATGCCGATACCGGCGAAGACGTGATGGCGGAGATGAAAGGTCCCGGCTTCATCAACCGCATCTGGTCGGCCAATCCCCAGGGCAAAATCCGCTTTTACATTGATGGCGGCGAGCCCATCGAGCTTGATTTCAACGAGCTGTTCAGCGGGAAAATCGAGCCGTTCCGTCGTCCCATCGTCTGGCAGAGAAGGGTTGTGCTCGGGGGCGACAACCCAGCCTCCGACTGCTATCTGCCGATTCCCTACCAGAAATCCTGCAAGGTCACCTCGGTAAGAACCGACAAAGCGAATCGCATCATCCAGTATTTCCACATCGGCTACACAACTCTCCCCGCCGGGACAAAAGTCCCCACGTTCGGCTTGGGCTTGACCGACGAGGAGAAGGCGATGCTCACCAAAGTCTGCGAGAGACTCTCCAACTGCGGGCAGGACCCGCAGCCCAAGGACCCTCTCCGCGGCAAGGAGGTCACTGTCACTGTCCCACCGGGTGGCACGAACGAGGTATTTGTGATCGAG
The DNA here is from genome assembly GCA_030691545.1 of bacterium. Classification (GTDB taxonomy): domain Bacteria; phylum Auribacterota; class JABMQX01; order JABMQX01; family JABMQX01; genus JAUYEE01. The sequence goes on from JAUYEE010000064.1 coordinate 11,486, forward strand.
GGTCCCGCGATCATCCACCAGGTCCGGGGCAAGGTCTCCGCCGAGGGTGAGCGTGCCATCGGCAGAAAAGTCCTCCTGAAGGTTTTCTGGGATGACGAAGACGAACCGAGCATTTGGGCTCCGCTTGGCGATTTCTTCGGAGCGAGCTTCGCCGACTCTCCCTACGCGTCCCTCCCACTTGGGATGAAGGACGGCGCGGGATACTCCTACTGGCGAATGCCTTTTCGTAAGCGGGCGAAGTTTGTTGTGACCAACGAAGCGAGGAAGCCCTGCCAGGTCTCCCTCGACGTTCGATTCCAGAATGTGCGGGATTTACCGCGCGGCACGTCCTACTTCCACGCGAAATGGCGGCGAGAACGCGAATGCGCGACGTTTGATTATCCCTTCGTCGAATCCACCGGCCGCGGCCGCTTTGTCGGAGCAGCTCTCTTCGTTGACAACGTTCACGGAGGATGGTGGGGAGAAGGAGACGAGAAAGTCTATGTTGACGGCGAGAAGTTCCCGTCGTTCTTCGGGACAGGCTCGGAGGATTATTTCGGCGATGCCTGGGGCATCCGCTATTTTGTGAATCCCTTCCACGGTTGCCCTATGCCCGACCCTGTCCAGAGGCAACAGGTGTGTTATCGCTGGCACATCATTGACAGCGTTCCGTTCCGCACGCAGTTCAAAATAACCATCGAGAACTACTCGGCGACGGAGGCGGTCAAGAACGATTACGCCTCGATGGCCTACTGGTATCAGATGCCGGGGGGTTCCGATTTCTTCAAGCCCGTGCCCGTGGAGCAACGGTTGCCTCTGGCAAAGGTCTATGTTCCGGGCGCCATCGAAGCCGAGGGGCTTTTCCCGGCAAATCGTCTCCCAGCCGGTGCTTCCGTTGTTGATGATGCGGAGTTGCCAGGCGAGCTCAGCGGCGGCGCCGGACTGAAACTGACAGGAAAGGTCGGCGACAGGTTTGTGTTGTCCATCCCGGTCGCCAAGGCGGACGTTTACGCTCTGGAAGCTGTAACAGCCCAGGGCGTTCCTGAAGCCTCGTTCCAATTGGTCTCGCCCGCCATCATCGTTGGCGGGAAGGCGAGGATGAAGGAAGGGCGGAACGACCTCACTTTCACATTGACTCAGGCGGCTCCCGGTCAGACGACCTGTGAAGCCATCGTGGACTACATTCTGCTTGTTCCTTACAAGAATTACGTCCGCGAATGGATGCTCATCGGTCCCTGGGACAACACGGACAAAACGGGATTGCGGACTGTGTATCCCCCCGAGCAAGAAATTGCTTTTGACAAAAAGTATCAGGGCAAGGCTGGCGAAGTCGCCTGGAAAAAAGTGAGAGTCGCGCCGGATGGCGTCGTCAACCTCTTGCAGCACATGTCGCCCTCCGATAATGTCGTCGCGTACGGGTATTTCTGCGTCACCGCTCCCGACGAGATCACCACCGACATGTATGTCGGCAGCGACGATGGCGTGCGCGTCTGGATCAACGGGAAACTTGTCCATGACCATCGCGTAGACAGAGGTCTTCAGCCCGACCAAGACGCGGCGTCGGTGACCTTGCTCAAAGGGAAGAACGCTGTTCTCGTGAAAGTGGACCAGGGCATTGGCGACTGGGGGTTCACCCTGCGTTTCCGCGACCCGGATGAGGTCTTACAGTACAATACGGAAGCCCCGTGAAACATCGCTGAGCGACTTCTCTTTGGAGATAGTGTCGTAGCGCAGGCGTCCCCGCCTGCATACGTCCCACATGTGGTGTTGAGGTGACACGCGATGAGGAACTGCACATTTGCTACGCGGGCGATCGTGCTTCCGCTTCTGGCATTCGCTTCCAGTGCGGGCATTGTGAGTGCCGGCGCCAGTAGTGTGCCGTGGAGCGCGCCGGAACGAGTCGCCACCGGTCTTCAGTTCACCGAGGGGCCGGTGTGGAATGCGGACGGTTTCCTGCTTTTCAGCGATGTGCAGGGCAACAGAATCGTCAGATGGACAGCTCCAGACGAGACTGCGACGTTTCGCCAGCCGAGCGGGAATTCCAACGGCTTGATTTTCGACGAACTGGGACGACTCGTCGCCTGCGAGCATTCCAACCGCCGCATCTCTCGAACGGAGCTTGACGATGAAATCGTAACGCTTACCGACCGATACCAGGGGATGCGCCTCAACAGCCCCAACGACATCGCCATCAAATCGGACGGCAGCATCTACTTCACGGACCCGCCCTACGGCATCAGCCCCGGGCAACAGGAGTTGCCGTATAACGGCGTCTTCTTCATCACTCAGCCGAAGAACGAACTGGTCCTTCTGGCATCGGATTTCGACCGACCGAATGGTCTTGCTTTCTCGCCGGACGAAAGCAAACTCTACATCGCCGACACCTCTCGTGGGCACATCCGCGTCTTCGACGTGCAACCCGACGGGACGTTACAGGGGGGCGCGGTGTTCGTGCAGGTCTCCAGCCCGGATGGTATGAAAGTGGATGCAAAGGGGAGACTGTACGTTGCCAGCAGCGCAGGCATGAGAGTTTTTACGGCCGCAGGAGAGACGTTCGGGACAATCGCGTTGGCCGAGCAACCTTCAAACTGCTGCTTTGGCGACGCAGACGGCAAGTCTCTTTTCGTGACTGCTCGCACCTCTCTTTACAGGGTCAGGCTGTCCGACGGCGACATCTCTGCGGACACCAAGAAAAACTTGAGCATCACCTGGGCGAGCATGCCGGGAAAGGTGTATTCGGTCTATAGGTCAAGCGATATGCTCTCGTGGGAGCTGGCGGCGGACGATGTGCCGTCCGCAGCCGAAATGGCGACGCGGTGGACCGACCCCTCGAGACCGCTTCTGTCTCCCGAGGTGCGCCGTCTGTATTATAAGATCGCAGAAAAGCAATGAACTTCGCTTGAGTTGACTCAGCGAGAAGTCGCTGTTGGAGGGATTTTGAGTCGCATGGATTGATGGAGGCCGGTGCGTATCCGCCGGGAAATTGCAAGGTTTAGTGAATGGAGGTGAAGAATCATGGTCAAAAAGAGTCATGCATTTTCTTCGCGATTCTTCGGTGCCGGGCGAACGGTTCTGGCGTTCGCAGGGCGTGGTCTTGTCATGTTTGCGAGTCTATTCGTGATGCTGGGAGGTTCCTCGATGAATGCTGAAGAAGGATTGGACGCCATCGTGGCATCGGCTCCGGAAAAAGTCGCTTCCGGCTTTCAGTTCACCGAGGGACCGGTCTGGCATCCGGAAGGATTCTTAATTTTCAGCGACATTCCCGCCAATCAAATCGTCAAATGGACGGGAACGGATAAAGTGGAGATGTTCCGCGAACCGAGCGGGAATTCCAACGGACTGATTTTTGACACGAAAGGGAGGCTCATCGCGTGTGAGCATGGCAACCGGCGAGTCTCGCGGACGGAGCGCGATGGGAAAGTGGTCGCGCTTGCGGACAAGTACGAGGGCAAGCGCCTTAACAGTCCGAACGATGTGGTTGTGAGGTCGGACGGGAACATCTACTTCACCGACCCGCCATACGGCATTCAGCCCGCCGAGAACGAACTCAATTTCAACGGTGTCTTTCGGATTTCGCCAGATGGGAAGCTGAGCCTTCTGGCGAAAGATTTCGACCGCCCGAATGGCATTCTTCTCTCGCCCGATGAGAAGACGCTCTATGTTGCCGATACGGCCCGCGGACACGTCCGCGCGTTCGATGTTCAGCCCGACGGCAGTGTGAAGGGCGGCAAGGTGTTCTGTGAGGTCCCTGGGCCCGATGGTATGGCCATGGACGTTAAGGGGAATCTCTACGTGACAAGCGCCGGTGTCGCTGTATTCAGTCCGAAGGGGGAGAAAATCGGTGAGATCAAGTTGCCCGAGCGCCCCGCGAACTGCTGCTTTGGCGGACCGGACCACAAGACCCTCTTCGTCACGGCGAGGACTTCGCTCTACAGCGTCCGGTTGAAGGTGGCCGGGCTTAAACTCGTCCCGGCGCCCGCTCAGAAATAGAACAGCCCGACCTGCTTTCACTGGCGGTGCACGTTATCGCGGCTTGTCCTGAAAGCGGCCCTGATGTAGAATGAAGGCCACTTGTGCTCTTCTTCAAGTTTTCGAAGGGGGATGACCCCAGGTATTCTTCCCAGAGGAGGACGCGTGAAGCTCAAGCTTGGATTACCATCAGGGAGTTTGCAGCAAACGACATTGGAGATGTTCCGGCGGGCGGGCTACAACATTTCGATCGGCGAGCGCTCCTACTTCCCATCGGTGGATGACGAGGAGATGGAGGTGGTGCTGTTTCGCGCGCAGGAGATTTCGGTGTTTGTAGAGCAGGGAGTTCTCGACGCGGGAGTCACCGGGAAAGACTGGATTGAGGAGAATGGATCGAAGGTCGTGGAGGTGGCGGAACTGCGCTACGCGAAGAGGGGACCCGGACAGGTGAAATGGGTTCTGGCGGTCCCGAATAACTCGAAAATTAGCTCCGTCGAGCAACTCGCCGGCAAGCGCATCGCCACGGAGGCAGTGCGGTTGACAGAAAAGTTTCTCCGTCAGCACGGCGTGAAGGCGGAGGTGGAGTTCTCTTGGGGAGCGACGGAGGTCAAGGCGCCGAGTTGCGTGGACGCGATCGTGGACGTGACGGAGACGGGTTCGTCCCTGAAGGCGAACAACCTGCGAGTCCTGGCGACCATCATGGAATCCACAAATCGCCTCATTGCAAATCGGGAAGCGTGGAAGAATCGCTGGAAGCGCACGAAAATCCAGAACCTCGCGGTGCTTCTTCAGGGCGCCTTGAACGCGTTAACAAGAGTCGGGCTGAAGATGAACGTCCCGGAGGAAAGGCTGCCTGCTGTGCTGAAAGCTCTGCCCGCCCTCAGGAATCCAACCATCTCGCACCTGGCTCAGGAAGGGTGGGTGGCGGTCGAGACGATTGTCGAGGAGCACGTCGTGCGGCGGCTCATCCCCGCGCTGATGAAAGCGGGCGCCGAGGGCATCGTCGAGTATCCGCTGAGCAAGGTCATCTACTGACAGGAGCAGGAGAGCTCACCGGGACCGGGTGTGTTCTCCTATTCTCCTGCTCACCTGCTCAACTCTCCAGCCTGCCGCCCGACGGTCGCGGTTTGAAGAGGACTGCCACGCCAAAGGTCCACAGCGTTCCGATGACGACAAAGAACTGCCAGTTGAGCTCTGGGTATATCATGTAACGGATTGCAAGGAGAAGGGCGACGCTGGATGTCATGGCGAGGATGTTGCCGACGTTGTTCCCCCTTCGCGTGAGGACTCCTGCCAGAAAAACTCCGAGCATGGCGCCGTAGGTGTAGCCCGTCAGTTTGAACGCAAGCCACAGCAGTCTGTCCTCGTTTCTGCTGGCGTAAGCGATCCCGATGAGAATGAGAGCGAAGAACGGGACGAATATCCTCGAGGCGGTGAGATAGTGCCTGTCAGGAGCGTTTTTCCGGATGTATGGCTTGTAGATGTCCGTGACCGCGCTTGTACTCAGGGCGTTCAAAATGGAGTCGAAGCTGGACATCGCCGCTGCCAGAATCGCCGAGAACAGTAGCCCCCGGATGCCCGGCGGGAGGAACTGGCCGATGAACATGGGGAAGACGTGGTCGTTTTGCTTTATGCCGTTGGCGAATCCGGTATGAACGTTGAAAACATAGAGAGCCGCCCCGACGAGGAGGAAAATAGCATATATTGGCAGGTCTATCACACCGGTCAGAATCAGAGATTTCTTGCTGCGGCCGACATCCTTGCAGGTCAGCATCCGTTGCATCGAAGCCTGGTCGGTCCCCAGAGCAGCGAAGGTCTGAAAGCACCCGTTCAGGACAGCCGCGATGAAAATGTTTTCTTTCGTCAAACTGAAACTGAAATCAAATACCCGTAGCTTATGTGCAGGCTCGCCTGCGGCGGTAACAGCCTTTTTCAGAATGGTGTGAGCCCCCTCTATCCCGCCCGGAATCTTATCAATGATAAGATAGAGAGCCAGCCCCACACCTCCGATAAGTATGATGAACTGAACGACATCCGCCCAGATAACTCCCTTTATCCCTCCGAACGTGGTATATGTGACCGCCGCAATGGCGACCGCGCATACGGACTCGAAATACGACAATCCCGAAAGCACCTCGAGCGCTTTCGCGGTAATGCCCAACCGGACGCCGGCTCCCAGAAGCCTCACCACGAAAAAGAAAATGATCCCGATGTCCCGAGTTCTGTCGCCGAAGCGCAGTTTCAGGTACTCATAAACCGTCGTGACCCGGGTGCCGTAGAAGGCTGGCAGGAAGAAGACAGCGATAAGGATTCTCCCGATAAGAGAACCAATCATGATTTGGAGGAAAATGAAATTGGCCGCGAAGGAATCGGCGGGGACGCCTACGAAGGTCAACGCGCTGATCTCCGCCGCGAGGATGCCGAGCATCACGGCGCCCCACGGCATCTGCCGCCGCGCGAGAAAGAAGTCTTCGGTGTCCTTCTGCTTCCGTCCGAACCAGAAACCGATCCCGCAGACTAACGCGAGATTGAAGAGAATTACCGTGTAATCGAGGCTGTTGAGCATCGTTCCGCGCTCGCCAAGATGACAGTTCGCAACGGCGGACGTTCCTCGCCGCCGTCTCTGTTGCAGCGAAGTGCGTTCCGCGAGGGGTCGCGGTCAAAGCCACTCGGCGACGATACCGACTGGAGCGTTACTTGTCAAACCAAACCGAGGCGGATTTTTTCGCCGTAGGTTTTTTGAAGCTCGGCGCCGAGGGCTTCTTTTTCGGAAGGCGAGAGCGGAACATCGCCCTTTACGACACCGAAGGCTTCCTTGCGGGCAAGCTGAAGCATTTCGGGGTCCTCAACTATGTTCGCCGCCGGGACCTCGGGAAGGCCGTGCTGACGCGTGCCGAAGAACTCTCCCACCCCTCGCAGCCTGAGGTCCTCTATGGCAATGCGAAAGCCATCGGTCGTGCTTTCAAAAACCCTGAGCCGTTCCGTGGCGGCGTCGGTTTGCGGGTCGGCGACCACCAGGCAGTATCCCTGCTGACCGCCGCGGCCGACTCGCCCGCGCATCTGATGCAATTGAGCCAGCCCGAAACATTCCCCATTCGTAATCAGGATGGCCGCCGCGTCAGGAATGTCAATTCCCGTCTCGATGACCGTGGTTGTGACCAGAATGTCCAGGAAAGCATTCCTGAATCTCTGTATCGCTTCCTCCTTCTCCAAAGGGGGCATTGTGCCGTACAGAAGCCCCACTCGCATATCGGAGAAGACTCCCCGGGAAAGGTGGCGAAACGTCTCGACGGCGGAAGCCCGCTCACAGGACGCTTCTTCCTCGACTTTCGGGCAGACGACGTACGCGCGATTCCCCGCACAAAGGGTTTCACGCAAGCGCGCGTAAGCCGCCGGAAGGTCGCTGGACGAAAAGCGCTCCGTCTGCACGGGCAGCCGGCCGGGCGGCATCTCGTCAATGACGGAGATGTCCATGTCCCCGTACAGCGTCTGGCACAAGGTTCGCGGGACCGGCGTTGCGCTCAGCACGAGAAGGTCCGGGCAGTCCCCCTTGTCGTAAAGCCGCAGCCGCTGGGCGACGCCGAATCTCTGCTGTTCATCTATGATAGCCAGGCCGAGGCGACGAAATCGGACACCTTCCTGGAAAAGCGTATGGGTGCCGATAACGAGGTCGAAGTCTCCGCGAGCAATTTGCCGTCGAAGGGCATCTTTTCCTGTCGAGGAACCGACGAGGAGAGCGGTCCGACACTTATCCTCGTTGAGCAGATTTGAGATTTCGGAGAAGTGCTGCCCGGCAAGAATCTCCGTGGGAGCCATCAGGGCGCACTGCTCGCCGCTCGAAATGCAGCGAAGAACGGCCCAGACGGCGACAATCGTTTTGCCGCAACCGACATCGCCGTGGACAAGGCGATTCATCGGGTGAGGAGAGGCAAGGTCGCGTTGGATTTCCTCGATGGACCTCCTCTGGGCGGAAGTCAGGGGAAAAGGAAGCCGCGAGAGGAAACGGTCAGCTCGGTCGCGCGGTCGCCGGACCTCGCCTGGCCGATCCTTCACAGCGGCATCAACGAACTTCCTCCGGAGCGCCGCGGCACACTGAAGGAGAAAAAGTTCTTGGAAAATCAATCGTCGGCGCGCCTGCTCGAGCAAGCTGAGGCTCTCAGGAAAGTGAATATTGCGTATTGCCTCGCTCAGCGACAGGAGCCGGAGACTGCCCCGCGTCGCCGAAGGGAGGAATTCCGTGACGCGGTCGGCATACTGCGCAACGATACGGTGCATGACGGTCCGGATGACGTTGGGACTCAGTTCCTCGGTTGCCGGGTAGATGGGGACGATGCGGTGGAGATGGGGAGAAGGCGATGTGGCAGACGGCGAAAGCTCCACCTCGGGAGACGCCATCTGGAGCCGGCCATCCTTTCCGACGGTGATTTTCCCGAAAAGAGCGACCGGCTTACCTTTTGCGAAGCGCGTCTTGAGGTAGGGCTGGTTGAACCAGGCGGCGTACAGGTCGCCCGTTCCGTCGGAGACTTTGACGGTCAGCACACTTTTCCGCCACGACAACATTCGCAAAGAAACCGAAACCACTTCCGCCACGATGAGGGAGGGCAAATCGCTCTGAGCTTCCGCGATACGCGTGACCTCTCGTCGGTCGCTGTACGCTCGCGGGAGGTATCGCAGCGCCTCGGCGACATTCCGGACACCCAACCGGCCAAAGAGCTTCTGTCTAGCGGGCCCCACTCCCTTAACGGCATCCAAAGGTATGTTGTCGAGGTCGTTCATGAGTGACGCGAAACTCAGAATGCTGCTCTGCTGCGGCGCTTCAACTTCGGATCAAGAGGAAGCTGGACCATCTTGCAGCCGCCCCAGTCACCCTTCTGAGAGAGGGGGAGATACGTTTCTCCGTATGGCACTTTTTCAAGGGCGAATCGCCCTTGCTGGTCGCTGACCGTGGTTTGCTCCTCTATCTCGGGGTCTCGATCAGTCGGTAGGAGCGTCACCGGGAAATCGGGCGCGGGGGCGGTCTCGTGGCCCTCGTAACGAACTGTTGCAGCAAGCGCGACCGTCCGTCGCAGGACGATCGTCACGCGTTCTTCCTCAGCTCCCTCCTCGCACCGAGCCATGACAAAAGGGTCTTCCTGGGACAATCCGTTCGCTGGCGATCCACTGCCGCATTGTGCGTCTTTGCAGGAAAGTCAGTCACTGCCCAAGACGGCGCTGTAGTCTCGAGCCCATGGGTATGAGTCCGTGTTTGAGGTCACTATACAAGCCGGAGAGACGTTCTGCAAAGAACAAAAGGTGCTCGCAACGTATCCCCTCAGTTACGGGCCGCAGACGTGGGAGAAATGAAACCAGGATTTGGACAATAGGGCTATTCACTTTGGTAAGGTAACCACTACATCTTGTGGTGTCGGCGTTTTTCCGTTCTGATATGCATTGTCAATTGGCCGAACGTCACGGGCTGTGCCGCCACAGCATTCTGGAGGAGCCGATGGAAAAGCTTTC
>JAUYEE010000222.1 GCA_030691545.1 bacterium
CACATGATGGGATTGGATGTCCACGATATGGAAGGGCTGGGGGAAGATTCCGTCGGTTACACGGAAACGATCAAACGAAAGCCCGAGTTTGGATGGCGGTCTCTGCGGCTTGCAAAAGCCCTCGAGCCGGGCTTTGTCATCACGGTAGAGCCCGGGATATACTTCATACCGGAGCTGATTCAGCGATGGAACGCCGACAGGAAATGCTCCGAGTTTGTCAATTACAGCAAGGTCGAGGAGTACCGCGATTTCGGCGGCATCCGAATCGAGGATGATGTCTTGGTTCTTCACGACGGCTGCCGCGTCCTGGGAAAGCGGATTCCGAAGACAGTCGAGGAGATTGAGAACGCGAGGTCAAACGCATGAGGGGCTGAGTGCACGGATTCACAACCACGAAGACACAAAGGCGCAGAGTAGGGGAGGGCGTCACGTTGTTTGCGTCTCTGTCGTTGGGTTCGCGGCGACTTCCTTTTTGGAGAAACAGAAAGAAATCCTTCAAAACACGAAAGAGGGAGACAATGAAAATGCAGAAACCCGAAGAAATCCTCCTGGTATTCGCTGTCTGCACTGGTCTTGTCGTAATGTGCCTTTCCGCCTATCCTCAACCGGTGCCCGACAGGGTGAAGGTCAAACCCGTTGTGCCCTTGAAAGCGTTGCCGTTCCCGTTGGAGGATGTGCGGCTGCTCGAGGGGCCGTTCCAGCACGCCACGGACCTGAACGCGGCGTACTTGCTGAAGTTGGAGCCGGACCGCCTGCTCCACAATTACAGGAAGTTCGCGGGGCTGGAGCCGAAGGCGGACGGTTACCCCGGCTGGGAGACTCAGGGTATCGCCGGGCACAGTTTGGGACATTACCTTTCGGCATGCTCGCTGATGTACGCCTCGACGGGCGACGCGCGGTTTCGCGAGCGGGTGAACTATATCGTGGACGAACTGAAGCTCTGCCAGGACGCCAACGAAAACGGCTATGTGGCGGGCATTCCGGACGGCAAGAGAGTCTTCGCGGAGGTCGCTGCGGGCAACGTTCGGACAAAGCCTTTCGACCTGAACGGGGTGTGGGTGCCGTGGTATAACCTGCACAAGCTCTTCGCCGGACTGATCGAGGCTCACCGCCACTGCGAGAACGAGAAAGCCCTATCAGTCGCGGTCCGGCTCGCCTACTGGGCCAATGCGACAACGTCGGGGCTGAACGAGGAACAATTCCAGCGAATGCTCGCCTGCGAGCAGGGCGGCATGAATGAAGTGCTGGCGGAGTTGTACGCGATCACGGGGAATGACGTGTTTCTGAATCTGTCGAGGCGATTCCATCACAAAGCGGTGCTCGAGCCTCTGGCGAACCGCGTTGACTGTCTCCCCGGCATCCATGCCAACACGCAGATTCCTAAGCTAATCGGTCTGGCGCGGCGGTACGAGCTTACCGGCGATGAAAAGGATGGTGTGGCGGCGGAGTTCTTCTGGGATCGCGTCGCCAATCATCATTCCTACGTGACCGGCGGCCACTGCAACCGCGAGTACTTCGGCCCGCCGGACAAACTCAACGACCGGCTTGGCCCGGACACGACCGAGACCTGCAACGTCTATAACATGCTGAAGCTCACCCGGCACATCTTCGGTTTGCGTGCGAGGGCGGACATAGCGGACTTCTACGAGCGAGCCCTCTACAACCACATTCTTTCGACTCAGCATCCTGTTGACGGGCGCGTCATCTACAATCTCTCCTTAGAGATGGGCGGGCACAAACGGTACCAGCGGCAGTTTGAGGACTTCACGTGCTGCGTTGGGACGGGGATGGAGAACCACTCAAAGTACGGCGACAGCATCTATTTCCAGGACGGCGATGGATTGTACGTGAACCTGTTCATTGCCTCCCGATTGAAATGGACAGAGAAGGGCGTGGTTGTGAAGCAGGACACCCGTTACCCGGACGAGGACACAAGCCGCTTGACATTTGTGTGCGAGAAGCCCGTTCAGCTTGCCCTGCGTATTCGCCACCCCTATTGGGCGGAGAAAGGGATTGAGGTCAAGCTGAACGATCAACCACTGCCAGTCAACCCCGAACGGCCTGGCTATGCGGAGATTCGCCGCGAGTGGAAAAACGGCGACAGAGTGGATGTGCGAATCCCGATGTCGCTGCGGCTGGAGAGCATGCCCGACAATCCGAAACGCGTGGCAATTATGTACGGACCCCTGGTGTTGGCGGGGGAGTTGGGGCCCGTGAACGATCCCGCGGCAACGCGGCCGGACTATGTGCCGGTACTGATTACCGATGGAAAGCCGCTGGCGAAATGGCTGAAGGCGGTCGAGGGCCAGACCAACACCTTCCGCACAAATGATGTCGGGAAGCCCCGTGACGTGACGCTGTATCCCTTCTATCGCATGCACGATAAGCGATACACCGTGTACTGGGATTTCGTCACCGCCGAAGAATGGGAGGCGCGCGAGGCCCAGCATAAGGCTGAGCAGGAGCGCCTCCGCGAGCTGGAAGCCCGGACCCTGGACGTCCTTCAAATCGGCGAGACACAGTCGGAGCACGATCACAACCTGCGAGGAGAGCGGACCAGTTCCGGCGAATTCGATGGGAGAAGGTGGCGGCACGCGACGGACGGCGGATGGTTCTCTTTCGAGATGAAGGTTCTCCCCGACGCCACGGTTGATTTGATTTGCACGTACTGGGGCAGCGATTCGGGCGAGCGAACGTTTGACGTTCTCGTCGAGGGAGACAAGATAGCGACGGAGACTCTGAACAACAACAAGCCCGGCCAATTCTTCGATGTCACCTATCCGTTTCCGGAAAAACTCAGCCGCGGCAAGGACAAGGTGACTGTCCGATTTCAGGCGCATCCCGGCAAATGGGCGGGCGGGCTGTTCGGCTGCCGCATGGTTCGCCGATCGCATTCCAGCAAATGAGAACGCAGAACTAAGCAAAGTCCAAAAGACGATTGTGGCACTTAAAGAAAGAGGGATGTGGACATGAACAAGTTCACGGTAGCGATTTTTGCGGGAGTGCTCTACACCGTCTTGAGTGTTGGGCATGTGCGAGGCGCGCAGAAGGATTATCTCTTAAAGCCAGTACCTTTCACGCAGGTGCATGTGGAGGACCGGTTCTGGTCTCCGCGTCTGGAGACCAATCGAAACGTTACCATTCCCCATTCCTTCCGGGAATCTGAGGAGACCGGTCGCATAAACAATTTCGCCATAGCTGGCGGTTTGATGGAGGGTAAGCACGAGGGGTATTTTTTCAACGACTCCGATGTGTACAAGGTTATTGAGGGGGCTGCCTACGCCCTGTCCGTTTCCCCTGACGCGAAGCTCGAAAAGTATGTGGATGATGTGATTGCGAAGGTTGCCGCAGCGCAGGAGGACGATGGTTATCTCTATACTGCGCGGACGGCGATGACGCCGGACCGAATGCCTCCGGGAGGGAAGGAGCGATGGTCAGACATTGCCAGCGGGCATGAACTGTATTGCGTCGGCCATCTGTACGAGGCAGCAGTTGCGTATTACAGGGCGACTGGCAAGCGAACTTTGCTCGACGTGGCCCTCAAGAGCACGGAACTCATTGGCAACGTCTTCGGCCCGGGAAAGAAGTCCAACCCGCCGGGACATCAGGAGGTCGAAATCGGGTTGGTGAAGCTGTACCGGTTGACAGGGGACGAGAAATATCTGAACCTCGCGAAATTCTTCCTCGATCAGCGAGGCCGCCCGGAGGGGCATCTCCTTTACGGCGAATATAGCCAGGACCATAAGCCCGTCATCGAGCAAGACGAGGCGGTGGGACACGCCGTCCGTGCCTGTTACATGTACTCCGGCATGGCGGACGTCGCGGCGCTCACCGGCGATTCAACCTATCTGAAAGCCCTCAATCGCCTCTGGGAGGACGTTGTTCGCAAGAAACTGTATCTCACCGGGGGTGTTGGCGCGCGAGGGGGCAACGAAGGCTTCGGCGAGGAGTACGTTTTGCCGAATCTCAGCGCGTATTGCGAGACCTGCGCCGCCATCGCTAACGCGCTTTGGAACCACCGCATGTTCCTGTCGTACGGTGACGCGAAGTATATGGACGTCGTGGAGCGAGTCATCTACAACGGTTTCCTTTCGGGGGTGTCCCTGAAAGGGGACCGCTTCTTCTATGCGAATCCCCTTGAGTCACACGGCGGGTCTTCTCGCTCGCCGTGGTTTGCCTGCGCTTGTTGCCCGCCCAACGTGGCGCGCTTCATTCCGTCTATCCCCGGTTTTGCTTACACACAACGAGGTGAAAACCTTTACATTGCTCTCTTTATCACAGGAAGCACAAAGGTCTCCCTTGACAGCGGAACGGCTCAGATCAGGCAGGAGACACGGTATCCGTGGGACGGGGCCGTGAAGATTGCTGTGGAGCCCGAGACGCCCGAGCAGGAATTCACCATTCATATTCGCATTCCTGGTTGGGCGAGAAATCAACCGCTCCCGGGCAACCTGTATCGGTACATGAGCGAGAGCAAGGAGGAAATCATCTTGCGGGTGAATGACAAACCAGTCACGCTCGATATAGAGAGCGGTTTTGCCCGCATCAACAGGAAGTGGGCAAAGGGCGACATCGTCGAGCTTATCCTGCCGATGCCGGTACGACGGGTTTTGGCCCATGAAAAAGTTCTCGATGACAAAGGGCGAGTGGCTCTGGAGCGCGGGCCCGTCGTGTACTGCGCGGAGGGCATTGACAACAAGGACGGGAATGTCCTGAACCTGCTTCTTCCGGACGATGCGGAGCTGACCTCGGAATACCGGGAAGATATGCTTAACGGGATCGTCGTCATACGCGGGAAGGCGCGCGTCGTGAAACGCTCATTGGACGGAGAGCCTGCGGCGACAGAAGAAACTGTGGACCTCGTTGCGATTCCTTATTACGCATGGTGCCATCGGGGGCCGAGCCAAATGGCAGTGTGGCTCGCCCGCGATGTGTCCGCCGCGAAACCTCTGCCGGCGCCGACAATCGCTCACACCAGCCGGGTGACTGTCTCGGGCGGAGGTGTTATCAGCGCCCTCACCGATCAATTGGAACCGAGGAGCTCCGACGACCATTCCAATCCCTTCTTTCATTGGTGGCCGCGGAAAGGGACATTGGAGTGGGTGCAGTACGATTTCAAGAAACCGGAGGAGGTCTCGGTCGCCGAGGTGTACTGGTTTGACGACACCGGAATCGGCGAATGCCGCGTGCCGCAGTCGTGGCGGCTTCTTTACAAAGATGGCGATGAATGGAAACCGGTAGTCACCAGCGACGCGTACGGCGTGGAGAAAGACAAGTACAACAAAGTGACGCTTGAGAAAGTCAAGACCAGCGGCTTGCGGCTCGAGGTTCAGCTTCAAGAGCGATGGTCCGCCGGCATCCACGAATGGCGCGTCCAATAACGGGCCCTCATGTCCCGGTCATGTTGTCAAGCTGGCCCACGACCGAATGTCACTATTCTTCGATAACCTCGCCCAACGTGAGGGGAGAGAAATAGAGGGATGCAGGCGAGGACGCCTGCGCTACCAACCTCGCCCCACGCGAGAGGAGAGAAAGCACTGGTGAGTGATTGTTTCCCTGGAACGCAGGATGCTACCCGGAATTCTGCGTACTTTTGTTCTGAAGGAAGATGAATCGTGAAGACCAGTTCGTTGAGAGTTATCTGCCTTTCATTGCTCGTGTCGCTCATCGCCCCAACCTGTTCGTATGGCCAGGGGACGCGGGCAGACTACGAGCGTGCGAATAGCTTGCGCAAAATCACAGAGAACAAGGTGTTCAAGGATAGCGTCGAGCCGCACTGGTTCGCCGACAACAAGCGATTCTGGTATCGCAACGACCTGTCGGAGGAACGGCATGAGTTCATCATGGTTGATGCAGAAGCAGGTGTGCGACAAGCTGCCTTTGACCACAAGAGCCTGGCAGAAGCCCTCAGCGCGGCTATAGGGAAGGAAGTCTCGGCCGAGCGACTGCCGATTGACAGGCTGGAGTTCGATGAGTCTGCGTCGGAGCTGCAATTTGCGAGCGAGGGAAAGACGTGGAGATTTGATTTGCGCAGCCATGAGCTCGAACCGTTGTCCGAAGATGTAAAGGCAATCGTCTCACCTGAGCCGGGCGTTCGTGTGATTCCCAGTGTTCGCACGGGTGAAGAGACCTCGATCACGTTCATGAACCGAACCGCGGAAGACATCGAAATCTACTGGATTGACTCGGAAAGACAGCGTCGGCGCTACGCCTCCGTCCGCCCTGGTGGAGAGCATCGGCAACACACGTATGCCGGACACGTCTGGCTTGTGACGGAAAAGGCGGGGAAGAGAGGAGCGGTTTTCGTCGCCGCCGAAGAACCCATAGAGGCCGTTGTGGACGCCAAATCCCTGGGCGAAATAATCGTCGGACGGCGAGCAAGGCGCGGCGGCGGTGAGCGGCGAGCTCAATCTCCCGATGGCAAATGGTCAGCCTTCATAAGAGACTACAACCTCTATGTCCGGAATCGCGACGACGGCGCTGAGACGGCGCTCACCACGGATGGAACTGAACAGGACGCGTACGAGGAACCGTTCTATTGGTCTCCCGATTCGAGCAAGCTTGTGGTGCTGCGCACAAAGAAAGGAGAGGAGCGCAAGGTCTATTACGTCGAGTCGTCCCCGAGAGACCAGCTTCAGCCAAAACTCCACTCCTACTCCTATCTGAAGCCCGGAGACCCGATTCCGGTTTCCAAACCTCATCTGTTCGACGTTGGCGCCGGGACTCACATTTCTCTCAGCGACGAGTTGTTTCCGAATCCCTGGAGCGTTGACCACATCCGATGGGACAGCGACTCGCGGCGATTCACCTTCCTCTACAATCAGCGCGGCCATGAGGTTCTTCGGGTCATCGCGGTTGGCGCGGAGACTGGAGAGGCTCGCACCATTATTGAGGAACGAAGCGAGACCTTTGTGGACTATGCTCATAAGCTGTTTCTGCATCACCTGGACGACACGGATGAAATCAT
Source organism: bacterium (assembly GCA_030691545.1). Taxonomy (GTDB): domain Bacteria; phylum Auribacterota; class JABMQX01; order JABMQX01; family JABMQX01; genus JAUYEE01. The sequence goes on from JAUYEE010000222.1 coordinate 6,968, forward strand.
CTGGATGTCCGAGCGCGAAGGATGGAATCACCTGTATCTCTGCGACTCCGAAACCGGGTGCGTGAAGAACCAAATCACAAGAGGTGAATGGGTGGTGCGCGGCGTGGAGCGCGTGGACGAAGAGAAACGGCAAATTTGGTTTCGCGCCGGCGGCATCCGAACCGCACAGGACCCTTACTACATCAACTATTACCGGGTGAACCTCGACGGGAGCGGGCTGGTCATTCTCACAGAAGGCGACGGCATGCACTCGATAGAATATTCGCCGGATCGGAAATTCTTCGTTGACCAATGGTCGCGCGCGGATTTGCCACCCGTGACCGAACTGCGTCGCTCCGAGGATGGCAGGCTAATCTGCGAACTCGAAAAAGCGGACTGGTCGGAGTTGCTCAAGACGGGCTGGCGTGTCCCGGAGCCGTTCGTCGCTAAAGGACGCGACGGCGTGACAGACATCTGCGGCGTCATCTACCGCCCGACGACCTTTGACCCGAACAACAAGTACCCTGTCATCGAGGACATTTACGCGGGCCCCCAGGGCTCGTTCGTGCCGAAATCGTTTCGTTCTTTCGACGGCGCCCAGGCAATCGCGGAACTGGGCTTCATCGTCGTCAAGATCGATGGCATGGGCACATCGAATCGCTCCAAGAAATTCCACGACGTCTGTTGGAAGAATCTGGGCGATTCGGGTCTTCCCGACCGCGTTCTCTGGATCAAAGCCGCGGCGAAGAAATATCCTTACATGGACATCACCCGCGTCGGCATCTACGGCGGGTCAGCCGGCGGGCAGAGTGCCATGCATGCGCTCCTCTCGCACGGTGATTTCTACAAAGTCGCCGTAGCGGATTGCGGCTGCCACGACAATCGCATGGACAAAATCTGGTGGAACGAGCTCTGGATGGGGTGGCCGGTCGGGCCGCACTATGAGGAGCAGTCCAACGTGACGCAGGCGCACAAGCTCCAGGGTAAACTCTTGCTGATTGTCGCGGAGATGGACAGGAACGTTGACCCGGCTTCCACCATGCAGGTCGTCAATGCGCTGGTCAAAGCGGACAAGGATTTTGACCTGTTGGTCATGCCGGGGGTCAGTCACGGAGCCGCCAGGAACCCTTACGCCAACCGCCGCCTCCAGGATTTCTTTGTCCGCCACCTACTCGGAGTGGAACCTCGCTCGCTGTAGCGGCCTAAGTACCGCGTCTCCCAAGTTCGATCGCGTGCTATGGATGAATCCATGGGGTCGAGAAGCCCCGCTAAAGCGGGCTGGAGCGAGTGACGCGACGCGGCCTTTACCACCGCCTGAAGGCGGCGGCTAACAGTGCGTGCCGGCTGAAGCCCGGCACGAACCCAGTGCGCTCCCTTGTGAGCAGCGATGGTGGGCAGTTCGTAGCTGATTTCTCGAAGATTTCTCATCAACGTATCTGTGCACCCTCTCACATGAGCTCGCATCGCCGCATCCAGGGCATTCGGCTCGTGTCACCGCCCGTTGAACGCCTCGACTGCTTCGTACATGGCGACGATGTTTTCGGGTGGAACGTCCGGCAGGATGTTGTGAACGGTGTTGAAGACGAAGCCGCCGCCAAGGGCAAACCTCTCCAGTCGCTCCAGTACGTGCCGCCGCACCTCATCGGGCGAGCCGCGATTCAAAACGCTCCGTGTGTCGCAGCCGCCTCCCCAGAAACAGATGTCCTTGCCAAACTCTCGCTTGAGCTTGTCGGGTTCCATATCGCGGCAGTCGGTCTGAACGGGATTGATAACATCATAGCCAGCTTTGATCAAATCGGGCAGGAGCTCGTAAAGGGAACCGCAAGAGTGAAGAAAGGTTTTCATCTGGCTGTTCTTATGGACGTATTCGCAGAGCCGGGCATGGCGTGGCTTGAACAACCGGCGGTAAAGGATAGGCGACATAAAGGGGCCGTCGTTCGTCCCCAGGTCGTCGCCGAACCGCAGAATGTCGCATACGTCGCCGACTGCCCGGCAGACCTTCTCGAGGGTGGTGAGGTGAACCTCCATCAGAGCGTCCAGGAGCCTCTCCACCTCTCTCGGGTGCAGGTAGAGGTCCATGAGGAAATTGTCCATCCGGCGGAGAAATGTGCCCCACTCGAAAAGATTGCAGCCCGCCACGATGACCAGCGCCCTGTCCGTGGATGCCCGCAAGGCAATCGCACGCCTTCGCAGTTCCTGATAGAAGCCCGGCTCCGCGGCACGTTCCCAGGGGCTGTGCACCAATGCCGCCCAATGGACTTTCCCCATCGCCTCGGAAAGAGACTTGAAGTTGTCCGGATACCCGTCCAGCCAGGGAAAGCAGCTTTGGTCGAAGAACGTTCCATCTTTCGGCATGCGCGCGATGACTGTCCCGTCGGACGCTCGGGCAATCCAGGAACCGTTGGCTGACAATTCCGGGTGGAACCAGGCAGGATACTGGGCAGTCTGTCTGTCAGCCAGTGGAACATCGTACCAGTCTGAGTCATCGGCGTTGAACGCCCGCCCGACATCCACCGCGTCAATGTGAAAGCGGTCGAGGAGCGAATCTTCCGGCTGGGCTAGCTGTTGAACGACATCGTAAACCCGTGTGTGTCCAGCGGTCATGCCGAGATGCCTCTTGAGTTTTCCGTAGGCGATGGCGGAGATGCCCGAGCTGGGCGTAGCCCCAAGATCCACGGGCACGCAGTCCGGCTCGCGGTGTTCGAGGGCAGCGATGACGCGCTCGCGGGAATTCATCTTGGGTCCTTCCTGGCGCGGCTGCTCATGGCGAGTGAAACACCTGTTCCATGTCCGCCCAAATCTTCCCTTCTGCGGCAGCTTCGGGCAGAGGAAGCTGGCAGGGATCGGTTTCCCTCCACCAGCGCTGGGTTTCCGGGTCGGCAGCCATTTTGGCCATATCAGAATCGAAATCATCTCCTGTGTATTCGAGGTAAGCGAAGAGATAATGCT
>JAUYEE010000279.1 GCA_030691545.1 bacterium
GGCCCGCCCATCTCGATAATCTTGAACATTGCGATTTCCTTCGGACAAGTTGTCACGGACTGACTGGGGGACGAGCACCGGGCTGCCCCCGGTTACTCCTGCCCCTTCGCGATTTGCGTCAAAAACACACCTCTCGCAAAGAAACGAAATGCCAGTGGCTTAAACAAGATAAGCGCCGACAGAGGCCATCGTGTCATTCGTTTTTCTCCTTTTGTGCGAGCTGATACAGGATGTGGCCCAAGCTTTCAGCGTCCAGAATGCAGGCAGGATGCCTGCGCCACAGCCGTAGCTCGTGTTAGCGCGGTCTCTCCAGGCAATTCCCGCTCGGGCACGGTCACGTAACCACGGCAATGTTATAGAGCTGGCAGAAAGCGCGGAGCTGCCTGGCGTAATTCCCGCAGAAGATAATCTGGTGCATGCCTTTCACATCGCAGACATCCCGGACTTCGTTTATCGTCGTCTCAACGTTGGTGCGGCAACCACCGGCGGGAGGCGTGTCGTAACAGCGAACGACCTTGCCAGTGTAAACAATCATCTGGGGCTCCTCGCCGGAGACGTACTGTGCCATAGTGATGTCCTGTCCCTCTTGCCAGAGAACCTGGGGGACGACGCCGACGCCGGCCTCCGCGTGGTTTCTCAAAATGTACGGGGCAGCGGGTCCGTCGCACCCGCTCAGCTTCGTTGGGCAAGTGCAATGGGCGCCGTAATAGTGGTTGGCTTCGGTTTCACTGGAAGCGTTCTGCTGAAAACCGGGCCGGTCAAAAAGCTCCTGCACGAGCATGAGGGTAAGCGTTGGGTCAAGGTCGTTCTGGCAACCGGCAGGGATACCTTCATCCCGCAAGCTCATAAAGCCCATGCAGGGAGGCGGGAAAGCTCGCTGCTGGATTCCTCCGAGGCAATCCATCATGATGGCGTCGCCCCCCTCGGATTCGAGGACTCGCTTGCAGGCGAAATAGGTTCTGGCGGCATCGAGGACTTCGGGTTCGGATGGCTCGAGGATTCGCGCGGCGTTCTTGAGATACGTTTGAGCGAGGGTTTGAACGGCATCCGTGACCTCCACACTCTTGAACTCCTCGGCGAGTTTTCCACGGGGAAGGACCTTGACTTGCGTTCCGAGGTGGGGGAGTGTCATTGTCGCCTCCTTCGTCCCGGCAACGCTGATAAGGCGAGATTCTCTCATGCGGTGAGCGGTCCGAATCATTCTCATTCCGGCTTCGATGGCATCGAAGTTGTCGAGGGAGGAGATGACGTACACGCCGGGCTGGCGACACAACTCGTTAATATGCGGGTTGAGCAGAATACCGAGTGTGGCCATAGCGACGGTGGGGATGGCGGTCTCTTTGACAATGCGAACGATGGAGGCCCAGTCGGACTTTTTGAACGGGATGAGGAGCAGCGCGTCGGGCTTCTGCTCCTTGACCTGATTGATAAATCGTGCGACGCTATCGGCGTCAGTAATAGGCTTCTCCTCCATGGCGATGCGCATCGCCAGCTTCTGGGCAATCTTCTCGACTTCCTTCATGTACATTTTCTGATGCCCCTCGGCGTCGAAGCCGTACCCGGGCCAGCTATAGTATCCCTCCTGCCAAAGCGATTCCGTGGAGGGGTAGAGGAAGGCGCTGTGAACTACCGCAACGGATTTTTGTCTGGGGCCGTCTGCTCCCGAAGGGGTCTCGGCGAGCAAGTTTCCGGGCCCGAGTGCCATCCCGGCGGCGCCGGCGCCGACCATACGAAGGAAGTCTCGTCGCGGCATTCTAAAGAGTTCGTCTGACCGTAAAGGGTTCATCGCTTTAGCTCCTCGGTGTTGCGGTTGCAGCTAAATTCGGGACTAAGGGCTTTCCGCTATTCTACGGGGATAAGCCGCGGCGTGCAATGCGCTTTCTTCTTTGTGAAGTTTCAATGTGCTCCGTGCCTTCGTGCTGGGGCACAGTTCACCTCCGGCGGAACCGCGAAGGCACAAGGACACTAACAACGGGAACGGGTGGACACGCTGATGTCAGAGGAGGGACGTGGCGGAAATCCCAAATCTGAAATCCGAAAAGGGCAGCTCGCAGGCAAGGGCGACGCCCGAATTACATTTTCTCACGGGGCGGGCAGGGAGCTGGGGTCGGGGGGCATGGGTCTGCGACCTGGGGTCGGGCGGTTCCGAAATACGATTTCCTTGCCATGCGCCATCCTTTTTGATTCGAGCCGAGTCTCGCGGGCGGCTCATTCTCCCTTACTCCTTCCGAGACAGCGCAGCCACGATGCGGGGATTTCATAGCTGCGGAGGGACTCGCCCGACGCCCCCCTGAGCTGGGACCACCGTCGCCAGGAACTGGGAGGTTCGCCGCCCCAGAGCACGGAACAACCGAACAGTCTCAGGACTGAAATCTTCGTCTCCAAGTCGGAACATGCTCAGAACACCAACCGGTTTACCAGCCACGCCCGCGAGGGCAGCGCTTCGATGAGCCCGGATGTCGCCCGCAGGGCGCTCGGGTTTGAGCGATGCAGCTCCGTCGTGATCGGGCCACCGGACGGCGAGGTCTGCGGGTGAAATGTCACGGCCCGCAAGTCGCTCCGCCTCAATGATGGCGATACGTTTCACGCCCGACAGAATTTCGTTGCTCAGGCTACAGCGAGACCTCACGAAGAGAACTGATGGGTAACTCCGCAGGACAAGGATGGAGCATATCTCGATGTTCAAAGAATTGAGAAACACCTCAAGGAGGCAGTCGAAGAACGCTTCCGGAGGGAGCGATTGTGCGAGGCGGAGGACGAGCGAGCGCATGCAACGAACTTCAGAGGCCTTGTCCCGAAGAAGGCCCTTCTGTCGGTCAACCTTCGTGGCGAGATTGGCATTGAGGATCGCCATGCGGCGCTTCTCTGCCGCCTGCCGTACGGTAGCGGGAATCTGCCATATATCCGAGAATGGTTTTCTTATGAAGGCAAAGACCTGGTCGTTCAGGGTCTGCGGCCCCACGTCCTTGTCGGCATAACCGGTGATAATGATAATTTCAATCCGCGGGTCGGTTTGTTTCGCTTTCCGGAGGACAGCGATTCCGTCGAGGTCGGGCATTTTGACGTCCAGAAGGGCCACATCCACGGCATCCCCTTCGATGACACGAACCGCGTCGGTCCCGCGGCCGACGGAGGAAACAAGGAAACCCTCCCGCTGGAGCAGTCCGCACATCAGGTCACGGAGGGTGGCATCGTCATCGGCAATGAGGACGCGCGTTGGTTTCCTGGCGGGGGACAGAGAGAAGGTGTTGAGATGCGGTGCACTGCTTCGGATGGCCAAACCCATGCAATTTCTCCTGTTTGCTGTGAGGTCCGTTTGGGCATTTTGAGGTGCAGGAGACCGGGAGCAATAACCACGAAGACACAAAGGCACGAAGTTGGTCAGAAATACCTTTTTCTGGCCGCGCTTCGGGCGGACTCATTGACAATCTGTGCGAGACGGCCGGGCTCCGCGGGTTTGAAAGCCACATACGAGACGCCGTTAGAGCGCAGGTACACCTCATCATCTTCCGAGCAGCGGGCTGTCACGGCAATCAACCCAAGATGCCTGTTGAGTTTCCTCAGGTCTTCCAGCAAGTGACGATATTCGGGTCCTGCCAGGTCGAGGTCAAGAACCGCCACGTGCACGTCCGTCTCGCGGACGCGCTCTGCCAATCGTCCCGCGCTCGTTACCAAAAGGACGCGGCAGTTGTCAGAGATCAGCCGCTCACAAAGCTCCGGGGCGAGATCAGGGTCGGTACTTGCGATCGCTACAGTAGGCTCCATCGCTTGAATGTCTCACCTCATTTGACCCCCATCCGTGGCGCTCATGATGCAAGCGGCGGGCCGAAAAGGAAACGAAGCCGGGATAACCGCACAACTTCCTTCACTGGCGCTTGTTATGCAAGGAGGACAAAACTGCGACCTTGCCGTTCGGTTCTCCCGAGGTCGCCGAATTGTGGAGACAGAATCTCCGGTCAAGATGGAATCCGGCAGGGGTAACGCCGCCCCGCCCAGGCGGGGCAGTCCCGAGGGCGGCTCGCCCTCACAATCGGGGGCAGGATGCCAGCCGTACACGACAGATAGTGGACAGGACACATCTGTCGCTGCTTCGTGCCCTTCGTGTCCTTCGTGGTGAATACAGGGGCCGACCTGACCACGAAGAGCACGAAGATAGAAAGAAAGTGCGAACGCTGCGCCCGTGCTTTGGTGGTGGATGGCCTCCGACCGCTGAGGCACCAAGACACAAAAACGCCCGCTCTCGCGGCGCCGTTAATCCCCTACTCTCCCACGAACTGCAAGACGAGTTTTCGGGAACGCGGGCGAACGTCGAAATCAATGAAGACAATCTGTTGCCAGGTCCCGAGGACAAGTTCGCTGGCGCAGAAGGGAACCGTCAAGGAGGGACCGAGAAGAGATGCGCGGACGTGAGAATGGCCGTTGCCATCGTGCCATTTCTGGTCGTGGTGATAGCGTTTTCCCTGAGGGGCAATAGCTTCAAACATTTCCCGGAGGTCTTTGACAAGCCCTTCCTCGAATTCGACGGTTGTGACGCCGCCGGTGGCGCCCGGGACAAAAACGGTTACTGTGCCGTTCCTCAGGCTTGTTGCACAAAGCTCCGTGCGGACTTGATCCGTGATGTTTTGGATGTCGCAGTTGCCGTCACTTTCGAGAGCGAGATAGCGCGTCGCCACCGGCATAGTTGTCTCCTGATGCTTGTTGGGTCGTTCCTCTCAGCGAGAGGCCTGCTGAGCCATGAAGCGCCTGAGAGACCGGTCGTACGTTCTCTCCACTTCGTCCGAGAAGAAACAGGCGGGGAGTTCCCCCATGGACTTGTGGTACGATAGGCACTCGCAGCAATAACCTTTTCTGCTGCACGGTTCGTAACTGCAATTGCACATCTTCATGTTCTTCTCGTGGTTCTTACACTCCTTGGGCATACAAAACCTCCATTGTGACCTTTGCGGTTCATTGCAGAGGCGAGCAGGCCATCCAGTTTCGTTCTCTTCTACGCCGGGGACGAGGCTTGGAACGCGGCCCGCTCGTCGCGTCAAAGGTTAGGTGTCACCCAGTTTCATGTCAAGGGAATCCAGCGGGGCGGTCTTGACGGAGGGGAGAAAGACGATTAGAATCGGACGTTCTTCATGGCAGAGCGGGGTGCGCCCCAGCAGAAGAAGCGGCGAAGAGACATTGGCGTTTCTCATTCCGGTGAGCTATGCAAAAGATTCAGGGTTATCGGTTCGGTTCGGTTACGATTGAGGGTGAGACGTATCAGTCGGATGTCATCATCTATCCGGACGAGGTGGATAGCAGTTGGTGGAGGAAGGAGGGACACCGATTGGCAGTTGAGGACCTTCGGGACGCGCTTGGGGCGAAGCCAGAGATTCTTATCGTGGGGAAGGGAGCGTACGCGTGCATGTCCGTTCCCCCGGAGACCGAAGAGCATATCAAGTCGCTGGGAATCCGCCTGGTAGCGGCGAACACAAAAGAAGCTTGCGACGCCCACAATAAGCTCAGCGAGACGAGCCGCGTGGTAACCTGCCTGCATCTGACGTGCTGATGTTATGTGTGCAAAGGAAAACGCTCATTCAGGACGCACGGGGGGAGAGGAAGAGGCTCCCCGGTTCATAGCCGATGACCAGTTGGGGAAGCTGGCACGATGGATGAGGATTCTGGGGTTGGACACGCTTTACTTTCAAGAGATCGAGGACCGGGAGCTGATTCGGACAGCGGTCGAGGAAGGGAGAATCCTTCTGACGCGGGATACGCGAATTGCCGCGGAGCCGGGGGAGGCGAAATGCCTGTTTATCGAAAGCGATAACTGGACCGAGCAGCTCCGGGAAATCCTTTCGGCGTACCACCTGAAGGTCTTTCCGGAAAAGCTCTTCACGCGGTGTCTTCTCTGTAATTCCCCGCTGTCACCGATTGGGAAGGATGATGTCAGGGAACGAGTGCCGCCGTTCGTGTTCCGGACGCAGGAGGAGTTCGTGCGATGTCCGACCTGCGACAAGATTTACTGGCAGGGCACGCACGTCAACCACGTTCTGGAGAAGCTCAAGCCGCTGCTGTAAGACGGGGGACAACCAGGGGTTGGGGTCAGGGATCAAGGGTCAGGGATCGGGGGGCGGGTTTTTCACGATAGATGTCGAGCGAGCGACCGACGACGTTGGCGATGCCGCGACGAAGTTCCGCGACATCTCCTTTCTCTATATGGGTGCGGTTCGATAGGATGATGAAGAAAGTCTGGCTTTTCCTGTCGAGCCAGAGGGAAGTTCCCGTGAAGCCCGTGTGCCCGAAAGACTCGTCCGGGGGAATGACATCGCCGCGCGCCCATGGCGCGTAGGGTGAGTCAATGTCCCAGCCGAGGCCCCTCTTCGGCAGCTCTGGCAGGGTCTGAACGGTCGTGAGGAGGTCAACGGTTTCGGGCTTGAGGATTCTGACGCCGCCGTACTCGCCGCGATTCAGAAGCATCTGGGCGAAGATGGCGAGGTCGTGGGCGGTGGAAAAAAGACCGGCGTTTCCGCAGGCGTGTTCGGGAGTGATGTAGTATCGGGCGAGAGGGTCGTGGACTCTGCCGCGGTAGTCTTCAGAGCCATCCGGATGAGTCGGGGCGGCTCGCTTTGTTTGTTCGTCGTTGGGGAAGAAACGGGGCTCTTTCATTCCCAGAGGCAGCCAGACACGCCGACGGAGAAACCGATGCATCGGCTCCCCAGAAACTTCCTCGGCAATCCTCGCGAGGATGACGAAATTCAGGCAGCTATAGACAGAGGACTTGCCGGTCTCGTAAGTCTTCGGAAGGGAGCAGATGTGTTGGATGATCGCGTCAGGGTTGGGGCCCGGCCCGTACTCTTTCTCGATGAGGGACATGTCGAGGTACGGCTTCAAGCCGGAGGTGTGAGTGAGGAGGTGAGCCAGGGTGACGTCGTCTTTGCCCTCTGCCCCGAAGGAAGGGAGATAATCAATCACTTTGTTGTTGAGGTTCAGCTTGCCGTCGTCGAGAAGGAGGGCGATGGCAGTGGTGGTCGCCACGGCCTTTGTGAGGGAGGCGAGGTCGTAAATCGTCGAGACGGAGTTTGTCGCCTTCTCAGGAGAGACGGCGCGATCGCCATAGGCTTTGTGCCGGACAATCGTTCCCTTGCGGGCGACGAGAACGACGCATCCGGGGATATTCCCGCTGTCAATCTCCTGTTTGGCAATGGAGTCAACTTCGCCGAGAACAGAAGACTCCATGCCGACGCTTTCCGGCGTTCCGGAGTGGAGGACATGGGACGCGCAGCCCGTGGTGAGGCAGGAAAGAAAGACCAGCGCTTTGGCGAACCAGGCAACCGTTCCCCGTGCGCAACCGCGCAAGCCACCATGAGGAAGGGCGTTGAGATCAGTTTTGTGGTTCTGGCAGTCGGTCACGCGTGGCATGAGTCACCTTTCATGTGGGGAAGCGCGTCGGCACCATGTTACTTTAGTGTGCGGGAATTATGGGGCGGCGCCGAGTCCTGGGCAAGGGATTTTCAAGGTCTTATAAGTTCTGGGTGTGGTAATGTGTGGGTTGAAGCTCGACAGGCGGGCAAACCGAGAACTAAAATCTTGTGAGGACATAAGAGAAGATGGCTCAGATTCTGAAGTTGAAGGAAGGAATCAAGTTCAAGATGGGCCAGGGCGACACCCGGCGAGTCGTGTGTCCGGAGATGGGCGCGAAGAATGTCACGCTGAATTACATTGTGTTCGGTCCGGGGCAGGAGTTTCCTCAGCACGACCACGGGGAGTCAGAGGATGTGTTTGTCATCTTAGAGGTGTCCGGCGTTCTGAAGCAGGGAAAGGTAGAAACCCCGATCAAGGCCGGAGACGTCGTCTATGTACCCGCGAAGGAGGTCCACGGGACAGTCGCAGGTTCGGGCGGCATGGTCTGCATTAGTTGCCAGGCTCCGCCCGACCCGAAGCTCTATCGGGGAGAGAGATAGGCGGCTGTGAGATGGCCCCCCGCACTGCGAGCCTGAGAATTGCGCACGCTTTCGGAAGTGTCAGCCCATGAAAGTTTGCACGATTGGACACTCGACGAGGTCGTTTGAGCAATTCTGGGGCGTTCTCAGGAAACACGGTATCCAGTGCGTCGTAGATGTGAGGCGATTTCCATCGTCACGGAAGTTTCCCCATTTCAATCGCGGGGAGCTGGAGAATTCGCTCGGGGAGAATGGGATTCGATATGTCTGGATGGAGAAGCTCGGCGGACGAAGGCGCGGAAAGGTCGCCGCGGACTCGCCAAACAGCGGCTTGCGCAGCCCCGGGTTTCGCAACTACGCGGACTACATGCAGACAGAGGAATTCCAGGAGGCGATCCGCCTTTTGCTCGACATTGCCGGGGCGTGCCAGACCGCGATCCTGTGCGCCGAAAGACTTTTTTTTCGCTGCCACCGGATGCTGATTTCGGACTATCTGACGATGCTGGGGGCCGAGGTTCTGCACATTGGAACCGGGGCAACGCCCGTTGAGGACGAGGCAATCCCCCACAAATATACCTCCGGCGCACAAGTCGCGAATGGCAGACTCACCTACCCCGCCAACATCCCGCAAGTCGGCTGAGGCAGGCGAGCCGGAAGAAACGCCTCGCGCCCGGAGACAAATCGTTGAAAAGAGGTCGGGGGCCCATTTAGAATCGCTCGCTGATATTGGCTTGAGGAGACCGAGATGATTGTAACACGAACGCCATTCCGCATCAGCTTTGCCGGGGGTGGGACGGACCTTCGGGCTTTCTATTCGATGGAGCCGGGGGCGGTTACCAGCACGGCAATTGACAAATACATGTACATTACGGTCAATCGGCGGTTCGACCGGACTCTCCGAATCGGTTATTCGAGGACTGAGATCGTGGAGGAGGTTGACCAGATTGCGCACCCGATTGTACGGGAGGCGTTGAAGTTCTGCGGGATCGAGAGACAGATTGAGGTCACATCGGTGGCGGACATCCCCGCTGGAACGGGAGTTGGATCCTCGAGCAGTTTCACGGTGGGATTGCTGGCGGCTCTTCACGCATTCAAAGGCGAAACGGTCACCCCGGAACAACTTGCTGACGAGGCCTGCGAAATCGAGATTCATCGGCTTGGTGAACCCATCGGCAAACAAGACCAGTACATCGCGGCTTACGGGGGGATGGAACACATCCGGTTTCACCCGGATGAGTCGGTTGTTGTGGAACCGATCCGTTGCGCGGAGAAGGTTCGCGAAAGGCTCGAGAGAAACCTTCTTCTGCTTTTCACGGGGAAACAAAGGAATGCCGGGGATGTTCTGCGCGTGCAACAGGAGCGGACGCTGGAGGCAATGGACAGCCTCCGACGGCTCGCCGAGTTGGCGGAGAAAACGGCGGAAGTCCTCGGAAAAGGGGAGAATCTGGCGGAGGTGGGCCGGATTCTCCACGAAGGGTGGCAATTGAAGAAAAGCATTAACCCGGATAGCAGCAGCCCCGAGATTGACGGTTATTACGAAAAGGCACTTCGCGCTGGGGCGGTTGGGGGAAAACTCCTTGGGGCCGGCGCCGGGGGTTTTCTTCTCTTGTACTGTGGCGACAATAACCGGGACAAGGTTCGGGAGGCGCTGAGCGAGCTTCAGGAGGTACCGTTTCGGTTTGAACCGGAGGGAGTGAAAGTCGTTTATCGTGACTAAGTGCTGCGTTTCATAAGCCCACCGTCCTATTACGGATAGATCCATTGGTCGAGAAGCCCGGCTGAAGCCGGCTCCGGCGTTATAACTGGCCCAGGCCCCACCACCCGCTGAAGCAGGTGGCTAACAAGAACGTGCCGGCTGAAGCCCGGCACAGATGGGCAGCCCGGCGAGCCCGATTCATCGGCGACACTTCGTGAGGGTCCGTCGTTGTGTTTGCGAGTGACTGAACTGGAACGGGAAGACGGGATTTGATGGCTCGCCGTATAGGCCCAGGGGTGAAGTCTTCCCGTTGGCGGGTGCCACGTTAAGTCAATCTCTCTTTCGCCGCTTCATGGCTCGCTGGGCTTCGGCATCGGCTTCTTTCCGCTTGATGTCCTCGCGCTTATCGTAGAGCTTTTTGCCGCGTGCAAGACCCAATTCCACCTTTACCTTCCCGTCCTTGAAGTAAACCCTCAGCGGAATCAATGAGAATCCCCTCACAGAAGCCTGCCCCCAAAGCCTCCTGATCTGTTGTTTGTGAAGGAGGAGCTTACGGCGGCGAAGGGGATCGTGATTGTGGATGTTGCCAGCTTCGTAAGGGCTGATATGGAATTTGTAAAGGAAGACCTCCATGTCCTCGACCTTGGCGAAGCTGTCACCGAGGTTGCCTTTGGCGTGGCGGAGCGATTTGACTTCGGTCCCGCGAAGGGCAATTCCCGCCTCAATTTTCTCCAGTATGATGTAGTTTCGGAACGCCTTACGGTTGGTGATGACGGTGTGGAATTGAGCCACCGCTCGCCTCCTTCCTTTTTGCTTCAGCCATTTGGACAGGAGCTGCGTTACTGGGGTTCCACGGCAATCTCCTCGTCGGCATTGGACGCATTGTCGGTAATGTCGAAATCAATCAACGGCAGCCCGTCGAGTGTGTGCTCGGTATCTCGCGCGCGGGAATCGCCCCGCGGAAATCGAATGGCGCGAAGGTTCGCTCTCGGGACAGACACCTCAGCGATAAGGGGCAACTCAACAACTACAGTGAGTTCGTCGAGGGCTGTAGTCTCCCCGAGGATGCGGTCGCCGTTCCAGAAAGTGATTTCGGGAGAGATTACAGTCCGCCGTCGGAGTAACGAATCGCCAGGGGCAAAGACGATGGAGCGCACGCGGTCACGGGGGACGGGAGTGTCCTCGGTTACGTACGAACTCCGCAGCGTCAAGATGTCGGAGATGGAGGTGATGTGTCCAGAGACTCTGTCGCCGTTAGAGAGGAGGATTGTGTCCAGACCCGGATCCGAGGCCAGCCCCTCAATTCCCCCGACGATGTTGGTGATTCGAAGGTCGTCGAAGACCGCTCGGCCTTCGGTATGAAGCAAGACATAGGAGCCGGACCGGAGGGGACTGGGGTCGCGAAAGCGCATCAGGGGTTTCCCGTCAGTGCAGATAAGAGTCTCTCCGCTGCGGGGATCGTACTCAACCAGGAAGCGAACGAGGGTCTCAGTTTGACTGATGTCCTTTCTCTGTCCCTGGTGTCTTGCCTCACCGATGACCTTGTTGAAGTAAAGCTGTTTCCCGCGAGCGATAACCATGTAGGATAAGTCGCCAAAGCGGCTCTCCGGGCGAGAAGCGTAGAAGCAAAGTCCGCCGATCACGGTGCCCGAAAGCTCCATGGCCCATTCGTAGCGCATGACACCAGACTGGACAACGGGGACATAGGCGCGGCAGAACGCGGTGGGACTGGCCTGGACAAGTTGCCCTTTCTCGACGTCCCAGCTTCCGAGGACCGAGGTCAATCCCATCTCAGCCTTTGAGGAGAAATCACTCTGAAAGACGATGTCGTTCGGGTGGTGAAAACCGATGCCGGCGATGTGTTCCTTGGGGATAACGAGTTGTTGCCCGGAAGGCGTCACCGCCTCGACAGCGTCTTGCCCGAGGGCAGTCGCGGTCGCGCTGAGATAGCTTCCGTCACGCAGGTAGATAGCATCCTGGATTTCCGGGGGCGGTTGCGGGGGGCCGGCGAAGGTTAGCTCGGACACATTCTCGATGGGGAAAGACACAGTCTCCTCCGCGAGGTCAAGGGTGAAGGAAAGCTCGCCATTCGAGATGCTCTTCACCGTTCCGGAAATGTGGTCGCCGTTGACGAATTTCACGGAGTCGTGCGCCACCTCGATGGGAAGGGAAATGGGGGCAGGATTAACCTGAGCGAGAATGTGCGTGAGGAAGCAGGTGGAGCTGGAAAAGAGACTTACGGCAGATAGAAACACGAAAGTCTCGCAACAGGTCGCCAGCCACAAGCGATTGATGCTTTTCCGTCGTGAGGTGGCATGGGCATCTTGCCCATGGTCCTTTCGTTGCCTCAATTTACGGTTCTTGAGCGAAGAGCTGCTCATCGTATATGCCAAGACTTCTGTTGTGCCGTTTCGAGTAGTGCACTACGCTCAGTGTACTCGTTATTCGTCCGCGAATCAACCGCCGATGCTTGCCAGCGGCGCCGCGAGAAGAGAACCGTGCCCAGAGGTCTCACGCGTTGGGGCGAGCGTTTGGCGTGTGTTCTTGGGGTGCTCGGGCGGCGGGCCCGCACGAGCGCAGGTCGCCGTCTCTTTGAGGCGACATCCTGATAGAGACCCTCAAGACGGATGGCGGCAAGAGTATCATTGAAGAATGAATTCCAGAAGAAATGGGAGGGCCGAATGGGGTAGAATGGCGGCTCAGCATGAGACGTGTTTCTGCACCAACCCAATTCAGCAGGAGGGGCGAATGATGAAGACTCTGTTCTGTGTGATGTTTGTGTCGGTGGTAGCTATGAGTGTCCGGGTTTCTGGCGCCGAGGTCGAGGGTTCTTCTCCGGGTTTCGAGCCGCAGTTTTCCGCGTTCATCGGGTGTTCGCCCATGACGATTGCCTGGGGACGGGACAACTTCCCTGGCGCGGCAGCCGGCTTGGGTTCGGAAGCTCGAACAATCTCCGTGACCGGCACGGCGGTGATGCGGACAATGCCGGACACGATTGTCTGGCACATCAGCACGAGCGATTTCGACAGGGACCTCGTGAGCGCAAAGGAAAGCAACGACAGGAAACTGAAGGCGATTCTCGGACTCAGAGAAGAACTGGCGATAGACAAGGAGGATCTCGAGACAGGACACCTGAGCATTCGCCGGGAATACGAATACGACGAGCGCGGGCATCAGAAGGCGTTCAAGCATTTCGTGGTGACGCGGAGCGTGACGGTCCGGCAGCGGGAGGTCAACCGGTTCGACGAGTTTTTCTCGAAGTTGGTGTCGAGCGCGGAGATGGAGGTGAACGTGAGCTTCGAGTCGTCGCGGCTTCACGAGTTGCGGGCAGAGACGCGCCTCAAGGCGCTGCGTATCGCGCAGGAGAAAGCAGAAGCTATGGCGAAAGAGCTTGGGGCAAAGTCAGGCAAGGTCATCCGGATTGACGAGCATCGGCCCACAGGCCAGCCGTTCAGCCCTATGTCGAACGCAGCGTTCGTTGATCCGGGCTCCGTCCCCGAAGTGGACACGACGGGAGGGACCTTCGCTCCAGGGGCAATCGAAGTGCACGTGACTGTCTATGTGACCTTCGCTATTGAGTAGAAATGCAGCAGGTTTTGGGACAGGATGGGCAGGATAGCGAGTTTTCTCGGAGATTGCGGGCCAATTCTTGGGTATTGGATGAGGAAACCATGAACAGCTACGGCGGGTATGATGACTTTCCCTTCGCGGCGGAATCCTATGATTATAACCCCATCTACTCAAGCCGAGCAGATGTGGATTTCTACCTTGATCTCGCCCGCTCGGCGCAGGGAAAGATATTGGAGATGGGCTGTGGGACGGGAAGGATTCTGATACCGACCGCCGCTGCTGGCTGTGAGGTTGTCGGGCTGGACCTTTCCGAACGCATGTTAGCGAGATGCCGGGAGAAGCTGCGAAAACAGCCAAAGGAGGTGCGGGAGCGCGTGCGGCTCGTCCGGGGGAACATGGCGAGTTTCGACCTAAAAGAGGTTTTTGCCCTGATAACGACGCCATTCCGGTCGTTTCAGCACCTCCTTTCTGTGGAGGACCAGCTATCTTGCTTGGGGTGTGCGAACCGGCACCTGGCGAAGGGGGGACGGCTGGTCCTCGATGTGTTTCAGGTCAACCCCCGGATGACGTACGAGCCGAAGTTCATGCTCGAGACCGAGGATGTCCCGGAGGTCGAGCTCCCGGACGGGAGAAAGGTGAGGCGGTGCGGACGCATCGTCGCGTACCACCGGCCGGAACAGTGCAACGACATTGAGCTGATACACTATGTAAAGCATCCCGACGGCAGAGAAGAACGGCTGGTCCAAGCGTTTCCGATTCGCTACTTCTTCCGGTACGAAGTCGAACACCTCCTCGCGAGGTGCGGATTTGAGGTACAGGAGCTATTCGGGAACTACGACAAATCTCCGCTGACAAATGATTCTCCGGAGATGGTTTTTCTCGCCGAAAAATGCCAGAATATGCGGTAAATCTGACGGCTCGGATGCAGGCAAGATGCCCGCGCTACAAGTAATTCACAGACAGGAGGCTTTGATATGGA
>JAUYEE010000073.1 GCA_030691545.1 bacterium
CGAATAGTCCCCTCGCAGAACGCCACCCCGCCGCCCCCATAGTCGCCGGATGAATTCCCGGAGATGATGTTGCTCTCGATGGTGCCGTGGCACTGGGACAGCCCCCCGCCATAGGCGGCCGAGTTTGTAGTGATCACATTGTTCTGGATGTACCCATCGCAGGAAGCCATGCCGCCCCCGCCTCGCACTGCCGAATTCCTCGTAATCACGTTGTTCTTTATCGTCGCGTGGCTGTGCGCCGACGTGCCACCGCAAATTCCGCCGCCGTACCCAGCACGGCCGTTCTGGATGGTTAGGCCCGAGATGACACATTCCGCGCTCTCATTCCCCGTCAACGACACGACCGACCCGCGACTGCCCCCGTCTATTATCGTTGAGGCGACCATCTCGCGGTTTTCAGGCTGAGAGCTTCGGAGAATCGCGTTAGCGCCGCAGAAAACAAGGTTCGCGTCATAGGTTCCGGGCTCCAGAATGACCTCGTCCCCGTCCACAGCGAGGCATAGGGCTCTCTGGATTCCCGGGGTATCCGACGGCACGCGTACCACAGTGGGAGATGGATCCCAGCCGTCCAGCGGGTCCGTACCGCGCAGGATTTCGAGACCATCCCGAAGACCATCGTAGTCGCAATCGTCCAGGTCAGCGTACGTTTCCAGCGTCTCTTCTTCGTCGTCCGAAAGGAGGTCGCCATCCGAGTCGGCAGAAGAGCCATATTCGTAGCATCCCATATCTACTCTCTCCCCGACGAGACGACAATTTCCATCGAGGTCTTGCTGTGGCCAGGCGAACCAGTAATAATTAATCCCACGGTCTATGCACGGTGATTCCGCTTGCACATGGTAGTCCCCAGCCGCAGCGTCAACGAATTTGGGGTCGTCTGAAATGTTTCCTTCGCCCCCTCCTGTCCACCCCTGAATGCAGCTATAGCTCGGCTCGTTGCACTTACAGAGTTGGGGGTACCTTTGCCCGGTATTTCCCCAGACGATGCAGTTTCGGATTGCGCCGTCGCAGGCATACAGACCGGCGCCTGTTGCGGCCGAGTTGCCCACGACGGTGTTGTTCTGGATGTTCCCGTGGCACTCGTACAGACCGCCGCCCCAGTGACCGGCCGAGTTACCTACAATGACGTTGTTCTGAATCGCCCCGCCGCAACCCACCAACCCGCCGCCGTCGCGTCCGGCCGAGTTTCCCGAGATCACGTTGTTCTGGATCGTGCCAGAGCAGCCCTGAAGGCCGCCGCCATCCTCAGCCGCCTTGTTCTGCGAGACGCTGTTGTTCTGCATGGTGCCCCTACAGACACTCAGCCCGCCGCCGATGCCGGCCTCATTGTCGGTAATGGTATTGTCCTCAATGGTGCCGGAACACGAGCACAGCCCGCCGCCGGTTGAAGCCGAGTTCCCGGTTATCGTATTGTTTTCGATGGTGCCGCCGCAGTTGTAGAACCCACCGCCGCCGCTGGTAGCCGAGTTGCTGGTGACGGTGTTATTTTCGATCGTGCCCTGGCAGTTATCGAGTCCGCCGCCGCCCTGGGCGGTGTTGCGTGCGATTGTGTTTTCGCGGATGGTGCCGTCGCAGGCCCGCAAGCCGCCGCCCCAGGTCACGGCCTCGTTGCCGGTGATGCTGTTGTTTTGGATCGTGCCGTCGCAATTGTCCAGGCCGCCGCCATCCCCGCCTGAGTTGTCGCTGATGGTGTTGTTTTCGATCCTGCCGCCGCAATCCTGGAGGCCGCCGCCATACCGGCCTGAGTTGTCACTGATGGTGTTGTTGTCGATCGTGCCGCCGCAGTTGTAAAAGCCGCCGCCGCCGCTGGTAGCCGAGTTGCCGGTAACGGTGTTGTTCTGGATTGTGCCGTTGCAATCGGACAGTCCGCCGCCAGAGTCGGCGTAGTTCGCTGTGACCTTGTTGTTGCGAACGGTCCCGTCGCAATAGCTCAGCCCGCCGCCTGTGGCATCAACGGAGTTGGAAGTGATGATGTTGTTCTCGACGGTCGCATAGGTGGGGTAATATGCGGTGCCGCCGTAGATTCCCCCACCCGCCTTGCCGTAAGGGGTTGCTGTGCCGGTGCCGTTGCGAATCGTGAAACCGGAGAGGATGCAGGTTTCATCCTCGGTGCCGGAGAAGGTGACGACGGATGCCTTCTTGTTCCCGTCAATGATGGTGTTTTGGACCACAGTGGGATTGAGCGGCTCGGTGCTCGTCAGGGTGATGTTCTTGCCATTGAACTTGATGTTCTCGACATAAGTCCCTGCCGCAACCAAGACCGTGTCGCCATGGCTCGCCGCGTTTATCCCTTCCTGAATCGTCCTGAAGGCAGTTTGCCATGAAGTCCCATCGCCCGGCGATGCGACAGAATCGTCCACGTACCACGTGCCGCCAATGGCAGCCTGCCATGCGGCTATGAGAACCAAACAGGCGATTATCTCCATGAGCCTTCTCATCTTTCGTTACTCCCCAGAAGCGGTGTGGTGCTTTTCGTTTCCGTCGGCAGAAGAGCTGTGCCAGGACTGAAAGCGAGTTCAATTTGGCGCGCGGATGGAGCCCCGTCAACACAAAAGTGCACAGCTATATTTCCACAGCAGCATCGGCGATTACAGCGCGCGGGAGCCATTTTCGCGATCATGCTCAACGAGAACCTCGAAGTCCCCGCCTTCAACCGACCATATCGTCGAACGGCTTCTCAAATCCATTCCCGCTGCGAAGGAGGAAAAAACTATCAAGGTTTAGCCGTGTCCGGAGATCGGTGCCGGAAGTCCGGGCTCGCCCACGGCGCGCATCTGCTGGCGTCCTGGGATCCGAGACCACCTTCGTGCCCTTCGTGCTCTTCGTGGTGCCCATCAATGCCAAGGAACCGACAGGAAAAAACCACGAGGCACACGAAGAACACGGGGAACCTTCCCGGCGAATGAGTGTCTAACGAAATAAGAACTGCCGCATTAGTCTGCGCCAACACGAACAAAGGAGGCCGCTCCATGAAAAGCAGACTCCCCGCCGTTGCAGCCGCGCTGACCGTGCTGACCGGGTCAATTACGCTCTTACCGCTTCTGTTGGTCATGGCGACGCTGCCAAGACCTGCTTTCGGGATGGTGCTCACGCATGAACCGGGAGTTCCTGTTCGTCAGGATGCGCAATCGCCCGCTTCCGTTAGTGGAGAAGTTGAACTCGGAAAGCTGAAAGTCCCGCCGGGCGTGACGCCCAGCGTGAGTGGCGGCGGGGAAGAATTCCGCGAGATCGAGAAATTCATTGCGGAACGCAATGCTAAGCTCAAAGATATGGAAGAAAAGGAAGAAACACGATGAACAGATTGGCCATATCAGTTGGGATCCTTTTGAGCGCTCTGGCATTCGCCAATCTGGCGTTCCCCATGGGCGGCGAGCATCCGGCCGGAGTTCCGATAGGGCAACACCCGGAATGGCCGAAAGGCCTGGCTGATTTGCTCAACGGCGCCGGACGTGTGTACAGCTACTGGGTGAACGCGAACGATTGGTTCTTCTATGCGGGCGATACCGACGATTTCAAGGAATTCCTCAAGCGGTATTCCAAACTGAAAGACACGCCGCTGACGCTCGTGCTCCATTCAGGGAAAGGGAAAACCGGCCACCTCGGTGACCCGGAGAAGAACACTGAATACGACTGGGAAGTCAAGGTCTTCCGTCGAGGCTGGCATCCGGAAGCCCCCCTGGACCCAACTGTGACCAAGCAAGGTTATGTCATTAAGGTGGAAGTGTGGCTTGGTGGAGCACCGGAGCTGGACGAGATAAGTGTCCCTCCGAACGTTAAAGTGAAGTCCGCTGAGGAAAATGACAAGTTCACAAAATTCGTCGCTGACCACGACGCAAGACGAGCCCAGCCCGAAGAAGCGACCCAATCTCCCGAACACCAAGACACATCAGACAAGCCCAGTGACTCAACGGAGTCACCGCAACCGCTCGCGCCAACGACCCTTAAGTCAAGCACGCCCCGCTACGCAAAGGTGACATTGAATGAAGACGGCTCGAAGGTACTGCCCGTCATGTTCGACGAATCGCAGGGCACGGGCAAAGGATATGATGTGGTTTATGCTGACGTGAATTTCAATGGCAGGTTCGAGAACAACGAGAAGTTCGAAAAGGCCCCTCCGCCACCTGAGCTAAGAACGGGTCTTGTCCCGCTGGGGCACTCGTCCAACACTTTCCAGCCTCTGGTCGTGAACGTGCCCTACAACGAGAAAGGCGAAGGAATCCCCAATCCGTGCGAGATCACTTTTACCTGTCAGAGGTATCAGATTTTCCCGGGAGGGGTTATCGAGTTGTCGGGCGACGTTCCCGACCTGAGGACGATTGTGATTGACACGGGCGAGCTCCCGCTTGTTCAGCTCGTCCAGAGCAGGGGACAGCCGGTCAGGGGTGACTCAGCGACGGCTGAGATGAAAGAGGAGTTCTCAGCGAGATGCCTCATCCGGTTGCGTCAGGATTCCAGCGTCTGGGAATACTCCTTCGAGGGAAACATACAGACATCGGAGAGCCTGAAGTCCGCGTCTGTATGGAGCTTCGAGGCCAAACCACAACTAACGGTCAGCACAAGGCCCGACGGGCGGAACGAGGGGAATCTGGGGATCGGGCTTGAGCTGAAGGCTGGCGACAGGCAGTTCGAGTGCAAAAAGAACGGAGCGTCTCCGAAAGCCCACGTCGAGATAAAGAAAGCGGACGGGACAGTCGTTCACAACGGAAGTTCACCCCGGTGCTGTGTTGGTAATTCATTGGGATGAGGGAAGTTAGGGGGCTTTTTCGGGTTGTTTATGTAGGCATGTAATATAACCGAGATGTTTCTAACTATTTGCTTGACATTCCCCAGGAGTCGTGGTATTCAGTAGGCATGTATTTAACGAGAGGAAAATGGCCATCGAAAAACCGAAAGGTGTACAACACCGCCTATCTGCGAGAGTCGTATCGCGTGGGGCGGC
>JAUYEE010000113.1 GCA_030691545.1 bacterium
TTGGATATTACCTGCTCTGATTATTGACAATGTCATCACTGCGTGGTACCGTATGTATGACCACGACGGTAAGAGGAGCCAAGAATGCCCGACCGAGATTGGTACACTGACCACGTGCCTCGTAACTGGCGGGGTGTAGCCCGACGCGTTGAGCAAGGCGCTGATTTTGCGCGAACGGGCGATCTTGCTCTGCGCGCCCTAACGAGGACCTTGCGTGAAACGCGAGGGGTGTCCGGAATGGATGATATGATTGGTATAGTGCGGGAATACGCTGCAGGTGGGATCACTATCCCTGAAGCTTTTGCGGCGCTACGACAAGCCAATTTGAGGGCGGGCGGGTCAGAATTAACTGAGTTCGCTAAGCAGGCTGCCGAATCAACGATTGTGGCCGTTGCCCGAGGCGAGATCAGGGGCGACCTAGCTCATGAGATTCGCTGTCGATTCATCGAACGTGCATTTGAGGGCCTCCTTTTCGGGCCTGCTAGGTGGCGCTGGGTCCTTTGCCGGTTTGGGACCGACCAAGAAGCTCACGATTGGCAACGGCAATGCAACGCCTTTATGGCACCACGCATGGGGAAGCTTGCGGGCGCTCTGGTGCGGCATCCTTCTGGCGCCGGCTTACGGGCACCGTCAAGAGTAAGTCCGCGAGAGAAAACCGCCGATTTGATCTCTCAGCCGGTGGGCTAGGTGGGTCGTATGGCAAAAGTGCCAACCCGTGGGTTAAGTGGTGTACTAAGATATCGGCTCTCCTACCCAGCAGGCGTATGTGAAAGCGGATACTGTAATTGGGAAGGGGAGACGGAAACCGGCCGCCCGATCCAGCGCAGGCGAGGTTACGAGATCAACGACCAAACCTTCGCTCGCGTCTCTCTTGCTGCAATGCCAGCCTATCTAGCGGATATCATCGATGTCGCTCTGGCCGCATATACGATAGATCGCCTATCGCCAAGGAGGATGCCAGGCCAACGGCACGAGGAGCGGGGCTGGCAGCGTATTCTGGAGGTTTGCATCCCTGTACGCGACCCCCGGCGATGGGAAAACGCCCAGGTAAAATCTGGGCTCGAACGGCTTCTTGGCTACTTCACCAATGACCGGTGGATTTTCCAGTTCTCACAACGGCAACGAACAGGCCGAACAGCTGAATTGCAGCGAGGCCTTTCGTTGACTCCCTTCAACCTACCGCCGGCCGTGTGCCTTTTCTCTGGAGGGTTAGATTCCCTGTCTGGGGCTATCGGGCAGCTGCTGCAGCCACCGGACCAGCACATCGTCTGTGTGGCTGGTTCCACGAGCGATTGGATGGGCTGTGTTCAAGCGGACTTGGCGTCAGGCCTGCGAAGGCGGTTTAATGGTCGCGCCACCCTTCTCAATGTGCCTTTCCATCTGGCCCTGCCTGACGATGGAGCTTGGCCTGAGGAGACCAGCCAACGGGCCCGTGCGTTCCTCCATCTTATGCTAGGGGCAGTTGGCACTGCGCTTTGCGGTGCCGGGGTTTTGACCGTGCACGAGAACGGTGTTGGTGCGCTCAATCTACCGTACACTGGCGCGGACTTTGGATCCCGTATGAGCAAGGCAATGCATCCAATGGCACTGGCCGATACTGCAAACTGGCTCTCGACTTACTTGAATCACCCTTTCCGTATCGTGGGTACCGCACTTGGTTTGACGAAAGCTCAAGGTTGCCGCACTCTAATCGTGGCCGACTTGGGCGGCCTCTTAGCTCGATCATTCTCGTGCGATGGATTCCAGCGAGTCACTGGTCAACCTGCTTGTGGTATTTGTAAGTCCTGCCTGATGCGCCGACAATCCATTTACGCCGGCGGTCTATCTGGTTTCGACAAACCGGAGGCCTACATATCTGACATTACCAACCCCGAAGTCGTCATTTCAGACCACCACATCCATGGACTGCGCCTGATGCTGGACCAACTTAGTGTGCTGGACCAGTGTCTTGCTGCAAGCGATCCGTGGAGAGCGCTCGTCGATGCTTTTCCACCACTTCTCGAACTGGAGGCGCGAGCCGAGGATTGGCAGGATGTCGGTGGCCCCGGTCTCCCGTCGACAACCTTGCCCTCCATGTACGCCGCTTATGTGAAGGAATGGGAACAATTCCCAATCAGCCCATCGCTGAGGCGCGGTATCGGGCTTGGAAAAGCAGCTTAGGAGGGAACTATGCAACAATTGTTTACCGAACTTGATCCCCGCACACTGGGGCTTCGGCTCCAAGAAGCCCGCAAAGCGCGCGGTCTTACTCAGCAGGATGCGGCTGAGCATCTTGGCATGGCGCGCACCACGGTCACTGGGATAGAGAAGGGAGAGCGTGCCGTACAGCCGGAAGAGCTATTGAGGCTCTCTGCATTATATGGCCGAGCTATTCACGAGCTCCTGCGTCAACGGGAGCCTCTTACGGACTTTACTGTGCAGTTCAGAACTTCCCTGAATCAGCGAGGGCTGGACATACCCGAGGTTTCAGCGGTAATTGCCGACTTCCAACAATTGAGCGAAGACTATCTCGAGTTGGAAGAGCTTAGGGGTGCGACGCTTCCACGACCGTATCCGCTTCCGTACGACATAAGCGAGATCACTGCCGAGCAGGCAGCCGAGGACGTGGCCACGGCAGAGCGAAACCGACTTGGACTGGGCGATGGGCCAGTTCCTAACCTCAGAGAGGTGTTGGAGAATGACGTTGGAATACGCATCTTCTGTCTGAAGATGCCATCCAAGGTCGCCGCCCTGCTCGGCTACACTGACCGCGTTGGTGGCTGTATCGCGATCAACGCCGGGCATCCGCTAGAACGCCACCGTTGGTCCCTAGCGCACGAATACGCGCACTTCTTAACTCGCCGGTACCAGGCCGATGTGATGGTTTTGTCAGCATACCGGCGGGTCCCGGAATCAGAGCGGTTTGCTGACGCCTTCGCCAAGTTCTTCCTAATGCCATCCACCGGCTTGTTGCGGCGGTTCAACGAGCTAAAACGGGCGCGTCAGGGCACAATCACCCCGGCCGAACTCGTAAAACTGGCGCATTTCTACAATGTCTCGTTCGAGGCGCTGGTCCGACACCTGGAAGCCCAACGAATGCTCTCAACAGGCACTTTTGAAGACTTGATCGACAGGGGCTTCAAGGTGCGTGAAGCACAGGGGATCCTACAGCTTGCGCCACAACAAGCATCTTGCGAGAAGCTGCCCCTTAGGTACCAGTTGCTGGCGGCTGAGGCATATCAAAAGGCACAGATTACTGAAGGAGAGTTCGCCCGCTTCTTGAGGCTCGATCGATTGAGCGCGCGCCAGCTTTACCAGTCACTTAGCCGCAACCTTACCCTATCCAATGAGGGTACGGTTGGCGAAATTGGGCTAAACCTCGGAGAAACTATTGTCTCCCAGCGCGTCTGAGGCGGGTCTTCCGAAGCCCCACTTCTCGCTGTACGTGCTTGATGCTTGTTCGTTGCTCAATCTCGTCGCAAGCCGCAGGTTCCCGGACATAGGGCGCGGCACGCCGGCGACTTTCGTCGTACCTGAGCAGGCCGCAATGGAGATACGTTATGTGCGACGAGGCGGCGGTGGCGCCGATGCCGACGAACGCGAGGCCGTCAACCTGAGCGACTTTCAGGAGCCCGGTCTGCTGACGGTGGCTAGCCTCGAGACACCCACTGAGGTGGCAAGTTTCATTGCCTTTGCAGCAGAGATGGACGACGGGGAGGCGGCCGCGTGCGCCCTGGCTGTTCACAGTCGCGGAATTCTAGTATCAGACGATCGCAAAGCCCGGAGCGTCATTAGTCAAGGCTCTCCAGGAGCGCAACTACTAACAACTTCAGAAGTCATCAAAGCGTGGGCGGATCAATCCAGACTGGATCCCAATGCGCTTGCGCGCGTTCTGATAGACGTGGAGGAGCGTGGCAACTTCCGGCCGAGTCGCCACGACCCACTGGAGTCCTGGTGGAACACTGCGCGCATCCATCTTTGATCTTAAACTTATTCTGGCAGAGCTTGGAATTTCGAAAAGAAGCTTATTGCTTTTGCAGCGAGGGCGAGATACATTCCAACAAGCTCTCGACACTGGCTACTCCAGATGAAACCAGTAGAAGCCGTGGGGAATCTTTTACGTTTGCTCTTGCCCGCCTGCGTGTGGAAACCGCGGGATCGGTGTATTATCATAACATCGCCGGTAAGTCCGCATCATGATGTAAGAAGGGGGTTGCCTTGGTTCGAACACAGATGCAACTGACCGAAGAGCAGGCCAGGGCGCTGAAAGAGATCGCCGCTCAGCGAGGTGTTTCGACGGCTCAGATGATCCGAGAGTCCGTCGAGCGGATCATCGAGGAGCGTGATCGAAAGGAGAAGTGGCGCAAGGCGCTCGCGATCATGGGGCGCTACCGATCCGGCTTATCAGATGTATCCGCAAACCACGACAAGTACCTTGCTGAGGACTACCTGTAGTGGCCGTTTTTGTTGATACCTCCGCCTTTTACGCAGCCCTTGACGCGGATGACGATAACTATCAGGCAGCCATGCAGGTTTGGCGCACGCTGGAGAAATTGG
>JAUYEE010000177.1 GCA_030691545.1 bacterium
GTGGTCGAGAACTTCGACTACCGCGTCGTGGCAAAACGGTTTCTCCAAATCGTTTCGGAGAGATTGGGGATTTCATGACGGCAAGAATTGGCATGGACGCACAGATTGCACAGGCCAAGGAAGCAGCGACGAAGGTTCTCCTTCACAACGCCCACGGACCGTATCGCGGTCTGCCGCGAGCGGCGGGGTGGGGGTATCCGGAGCCGTACACGAGAGACCTGATGGTCGCAGCCCTGGGGATTCTCTCCTCGGGCAACGAACGACTTATCGGCTCCCTGCGCCGGGTGCTGGAGACCCTGGCGAAAAACCAGAGCCGCCTTGGCCACATCCCTTCGCTGGTTCACGATCCCGGAAACCGCGGGGCCAGCGACACGACACCCTTGTTTCTGCTGGCTGTGGGGTGTTTTCGGCAGGTGATGGGCGAGAACAAATTCCTCGAAGACCCGGTGCAAAAGGCGATGACCTGGATGGACCACCAAAGCCCCGGCGACCGCGTCATGGTCGCGCAACTCCCGACGAGCGATTGGCGGGATGAGCAATGGGTTTTGGGTTACGGGCTTTTTGTCAACACGCTGGTTTACAGTTGCCTGCGGCTCTACGGCCGGCACGAAAGGGCGGAGCTGCTGCACGGTTTGATGGGGCGGTTCGCAGTCACCGCGAACCGAAAACACCGGCACGTGCACGAGGGTCTGGTGCTACCTCACAAGCCCTATTACGCCCTTTACTCGTACAAACTGTACAGCAGCGAGCGGTTCGACTTGCTCGGCAACAGTCTGGCGATTCTTTCAGGGCTGGCTTCCCCATCGAGGACAGCATCCCTTGTCGCATGGATCGAGCAAGAATGCGAGGGGCTGAGAGCGCGCGGAGAGCTGGCTTTCGACCTGCCTCCGAATCTCTTTCCATACATCCGGCCGGAGGACCCGGATTGGAGGCCCCGGTACGAGAAATACAATCTGCCGGGCGAGTATCACAACGGGGGCGTCTGGCCGTTCGTGTGTGGGTTTTATGTAGCGGGCCTGGTCGCCGCGGGGAAGCAACACCTGGCCGAGAAAAGGTTAGAGGGTCTCACGAGGCTTATCCGGCCCGCGCGGGAAGCCGATGTTTCCCATGGTTTCAACGAATGGTTTCGCGCTCAGGACGGGACACCCCGCGGGCAGGACTGGCAAACGTGGTCCGCGGCGATGTATCTGTACGCGGCGGTTTGCGTGGAACAGGGACGAACTCCCTTTTTCGACGAGATCCGCAAAATAAGTCGGCCTCGCGCCGGTCAACAATCAGAAGGAGAATACGCAGGTTAGCCTTTGCGGGAGGCGATTCCTTGCTTCCTCTCGCCAAGACGCCAAGAACGCCAAGAGTTCGACCTCTCCAGAGGAGGCGGTTCTGATACGTGGCATAGGCATCCCTGGGCGAGCCCGCTTCCGAGCCTCGGTACGCGAGCACGGTCGGATTCCCACCAGGCGCCGCCGAGGGCGCCCACGGGCGGGCTTGCCCATGATCCCACGGGTCCCGCCAAAGGCGGGATGCCACGCCGTCAAACGTACTCATCGTCCGCGCAGAAGAACTAATCCCACAACATACGCCGCGTAAAGCATGAACATGATGCGGCCATCGCGGCGTGTGAGGCGTCCGCCAAGCCGCGCAAGGACGATAAAGACGGCGACGGTAACGACCAGGGCGGGGAGGTTGTAAAGCTGGGTGGTCCTGGTCATCCTGAGCGGCATGATAGATGCGGATGTGCCGGTGATAACCGTGCAGTTCAGGATGCCGGCGCCGACGATGTTGCCGAGAGAGAGGTCAACAACCCCCTTGCGAACCGAGGCGACGGCGGTGACGAGCTCGGGCAGGGAGGTTCCGAGGGCGACAACGGTCAACCCAATTAAGATGGGTCGCACCCCAAGAGCCTCCGCGATTTTCACTGCGGAAGTAACCATCAGGTGGCTTCCGACGACAACCATCGCCAGCCCCACGAGAAAGAAAACAACGCTGCGTCTCATGGTCTGCATTCTCGGGTCCTGCACGACGACCTCGGGTTGCTGGGCGAGCTTCCGCGGAGAGGCCCGTTTGTGCCTGATGTAATCAAACACCAGGTACGCCAGCCCCAGGAGTAATAGGATGACGCCGCTGACGCGGGAGAGGGTCAGACGGAGGGTCAACAGGGTGAGGAGGACGGCGACTCCGAGCAGAACCAGCGACGGGATGCGAAAGTCCTTTCGGCTGACGGGAATGGGACGGATCATGCAGATAAGAGACAGGATAAAACCGATATTCAGGATGGCGGAGCCTACAGCGTTGCCGACAGCGATGCCCGGCTGACCGGAAAAACTGGCCGTGGTGGACACAATGAATTCTGGACTGGTGGTGGCGATGCTGACAATCGTGCTTCCGATAACGATGCGAGGAACGCGAAGATTTTCCGCGATCGAGACGCTCGATCCGACGAAGTAGTCGCCTCCCTTGATGATGAGGGCGAGGCCCAATACAAACCACAGAACTGTCAGAAACAAGAAGCCCTCCTTCCTTCAATGTGCTGGCGGGTCCGCTCACCGCATGCGGACTGCTTTACAGAATCTCCTTCATGACTTTCAGTCTTCCGTAGCAGATAAGACGGTCGCCTCGCTGGATGACCTCATTGGCTTTGGGAGCCGCGATAGTCTTGTTGTCTCGCTCGATCGCAAGAATTAGAACGTCCTTCTCGGCGAGCGCCTTTTCCGCGAGGCTGTGCCCCACTACTTCCGACTCCGGGCGCACACGAATGGAAGCGACGCCGTATCCCTCGGCGAGTTGAAAGACCTCCTCGACAGGAATCTCCTGAAGGCTGGTCCACTTCGCGAGTTTCCGCTCGATCCAGTCCGATAATTTCCGCATGAGGTGAGCCCGCCGCCCCATGAAGTACAACAGAAAGACGCACACAATGATGGCCACGATGTGAATGGGGACCTGAACCGCCTTCTTGACCTGGACAAAGGAACCGATGAGGGTGGCGAGTACGGAGACAAAACCGGCATTCCCAAGGATCATAAGAGTCATGATGATCTGGCGGCGACGGTCATCCCGGACAACCAACTCGGAATCCCGGGTGGTGAAGCCGGTTCCGGTGAACGCCGAGAGCGCCTGAAATTTCGCCCGCTTGGCATCCAACCCGGTCATTCGCAGGGCGACGGCGCCCACTTTCACAACGACCGCCGAAGCGATGATGAGAACGAGAGTCGGAATAAGAAAGGCAAGTCCGCCCATAAGACTCCTCCGATCTGAGAAACAGGAATACCGTGCGTGTTGAGTTGGCGATCACCCCGCCTGCGGCGGGGAAGCACGGCTAAAGCCCCCCACGCTCCGGGTCGCCGCAGTTGGCCTTGGCCTGGCGCACCGCGCCCGAAGCGACTTGTCAATCGAGCATCGCGCCCAAACGCGAAGCGCTGCCCGAGGGCACGCCCTTCATTTAAGCATCTCCAGCAATGGCCTCTTGCGGACGCGAGCGGCTTCCCGGAAATTTCGCCGGATTCAATGGTACCGGATTTACCGCAGCGGTGCAATCGTTTGTTGGATTTGGCGCGATAAACGGTGTTGTAGCGCCGTGCGGTCCCGGTAATGGCGTCGGGTCCGCAGGCGCTGGCGTCTGTTAGGGGGATGATGGAACCGCAGATGAACGCAGATGACGAGCACAGGGTTTTCCGCGCGATGCGGGGCGCAGGGCCATCATTGCATTGTCCGCCTAAGCCTGAAGGCTCACTCTGCGGGGCAAAATGGGCCTGGACGTGGGTCGCTCGTTTGCGATATACTACTTTCCCTTCCGTGCTGCGCCCAAGAAAGGGCGGCTCACAGAACGTTCACTAAAGCTTTCACCGATCTGGATCAGGATTCGCTATGGCGTTTGAAGTTAAGAATGCTTTGACAGAAAAGGAACTGGAAAAGGGGTTGCACGAGGTCGTCAAAGACGGCCTGACAAGCCAGGCGATGGTTACGCTCACCGGCGGGGCGTTCCTTGTGGCGTTTGCCTTGAAGTTGGGCGCCTCGAACTTAGTCATCGGGCTATTGGCAGCGATTCCGGCGCTGGCCCAGCTTCTTCAAGTGCCCTCGATCTACCTGATCCAGAAAGTGCAAAACCGCCGAGCGATTTCGGTGGTGGGGGCGGCGCTGTCGAGGCTGCCCTGGCTGTTGGTGGCGCTTATCCCGTTTCTGTTTTCGCGCGAAGGAGGGCTGGCGTGCTTGCTGGCGGCGTTGACTGTCAACGGCGTGTTTACGGCGGCGGTGAGCGCGAGCTGGAGCTCGTGGATGCGAGACCTTGTCCCGCTGGAGCGATTGGGGTCGTTCTTCTCGAGGCGACTGAGTCTGGCGACAGCGTTGGCGACGGCGCTGAGTCTGGCGGCGGCGATCCTCCTGGACTTATGGGGGAATTACCTTCCACAGTACGAGCTGCATGCGTATTCGGTTCTGTTCTTTGTGGGGTGCGGCGTCGGCATGCTCGGGGTGTATTACATCTCCAGAATTCCGGAGCCGCGTATGGCTCCGATGCAAAGGGGGTTCTTGCGGTTGATCATTCAACCGCTTCGCGACGTGAATTTCCGCAACCTGATTCGCTTCCTGGGTCCGTGGAACTTCGCGGTGAACCTGGCGGCCCCGTTTTTCGTCGTGTACATGTTCAAACAATTAGGGATGAGGATGTCGTCCGTCATGGGGCTGACGGCTCTGAGCCAGTTGATGAACTTCGCTTTCCTGCGGGCTTGGGGGAGGCTCTCGGACCGATTCAGCAACAAGTCGGTACTGGCGGTCAGCGGGCCGCTGTTCATGCTGTGTATCCTCGGATGGACGTTCACGACACTGCCCGGGTGGTACACGTTGACGGTGCCCCTTCTGATAGGGCTTCACGTGTTCATGGGGATTTCCACGGCGGGGGTGACGCTTGCCTCCGGTAACATCGGCTTGAAGCTGGCGCCAAGAGGAGAAGCGACCTCCTATCTCGTGGCAAGCAACTTAGTCAACTCCCTGGCGGCTGGCTTGGGCCCCATCTTAGGAGGGAGACTGGCGGACTACTTCGCGAAACGGGAACTGACCTGGACCGTGACCTGGAAAGGGCCCGGGGGCGAGTTCAGCCAGCCGACCCTCGATCTTCAGCACTGGGACTTCGTGTTTTTCATTGCGTTTGCAATTGGCTTGTACTCCATCCACCGGCTCTCCATGGTCAAGGAAGTCGGAGAGGTCAAGGAGAAGATTGTCATTCGAGAACTGATCGCGGAATCGTGGATGAGGGTGAGGAACCTCTCGACGGCTGCGGGCATCCGGCAGATGCTTCAGATCCCGTTGTTGCTTTTCAAGCAGTTGGCGGGAAGGCGGCCAGAGCCGGAAGACGAGATGTCCGAGAACCCGGGGGAGAGTTCCACCAGCCCGGATGGGTCCGAGTGACAGGCAGATGTCTGGGAGAACAGCGTCTTCTCGGTGATACCTGCATGGCAGGTAAGACGGCGAGCACAGGGTAGGGTTCTACTGCCGCAGGAAGTGCGTGTGCCGCGCAAAGGCTTATCTCACGAGAGGCATGGCGGTGTCGGAGGTGAAACACAATGCAAAAAAGCGTCAAGAGGGCGTCTGAGACAGCGGGTCTGCCGCCGGGAACGCCGGTGCATATCGGCGAGCGGAAGACCGAACACGTGCGGATTACGGTGATGGATTACGACGAGTCCCGTTTCGAGGAAAAGGAAATGAAAAGCGCGGAAGAGTGTTTTCCTTTTCGGGACAAGCCGACCATCACGTGGATGAATGTAGATGGGCTTCACGACCTTCCGGTTATTGAGAAGATTGGAGAATGCTTCGGTCTGCACCCCCTCATCCTCGAAAGCATCGTGAACACACAGCAGCGCCCGAAAGTGGAGGACCTCCAGGATTACATTTTCGTGGTTCTCAAGATGCTTTACCTGGGGAAGGGAGACAGCGAGGTGACCGGGGAACACGTGAGCCTGGTGATTGGCTGCAATTTCGTCATCTCGTTCCAGGAGAGCAAGGGGGATGTTTTCGAGCCGATTCGAGACCGGATTCGGACTGGAAAAGGGCGCCTTCGGAAGATGGGGAGCGATTACCTGGGCTACGCCCTGATAGACGCCATTGTGGACAACTATTTCATCATCTTAGAGAGCCTGGGGGACAAGGTGGAGGTTTTAGAGGAGAAGCTCATAGGCAGGCCTGCGCCGCAGACTCTGCGGGGTATCCACAGGCTGAAGAGGCAGTTGCTTTTTTTGCGGCGGGCGGTCTGGCCCCTGCGAGAGGTCATCAGCGGACTGGAAAGAAGCGAAGCCGGGTTAATCAAAAAGGCGACTCGGCTTTACCTGCGAGACGTGTACGACCACACCATTCAGGTGATAGACACCGTCGAGACGCTTCGAGACATGGTCGCGGGGATGCTCGATATTTACCTGACGAGCCTGAGCAACAGGATGAATGAGGTGATGAAGGTACTGACAATTGTCGCGACGATTTTCATTCCGTTGACGTTTGTGGCAGGGATTTACGGGATGAACTTCAAGCACATGCCGGAGTTGGAGTGGCGCTACGGATATGTCTTCGCGTGGGGATTGATGATTGCGATGAGCGCGTTCATGCTTCTGTATTTCAAAAGGAAGAAGTGGATATAGGAAGGGCCCTTAAGCCGCCGCGGGCCGAGGCGATGGGTACGAACGCGAGGAAGCAGGCGGTCCTGGTGACGGCGGACCACCACAGCCCGCCGCTGAGGTGGAGCGCGCAGTTGAAGCGGGCATGGAGTTCTGGTACTTTGACAAACGGCTTGACGAAGAGACGGCGCTGCCCGCAACTGGCGCGTTTTCGTCGGATAGATAGACCCCGGTCAGCGTACCGTTCAGAATCACAGGAACGTTCAAAAGGAGGACAACATGCGCAGGAGGTCACATTGCGTGCGTATTCTCAGAGTCGTGGTGGGTCTGTGTTGGATGCTGGCGCCGCATATCTTGGCGGGCGCTGAGAAGGCGGACTTTCTCGGGCGGTGGGACATTACCATTGCCAACACGGGAGACACGTTTCGCTCGTCGTGGCTCGAGGTAACAGAAAGTGAAGGGAAACTCGGCGGGAAACTGCTTTGGAAATGGGGTAGCGTTACGGACGTGAAGTCGGTGGAGGTCGTCGGGGATGAGCTTCGCGTGACACGATCGGAATCGTACGAGGACAAGCCAGTGGATGTCGTGTATGCGGCGAAACTCGTTGAGGGCAAGCTCGTCGGCTCGGTGAAGAATCCCGACGGCTCGGTTCACAACTGGACAGGTATTCGTGCCCTGGACAAACTGGACGTCTCGGGGACGTGGGAGGTTACGGTTGAGACTTTGCGCAGTCCGAGGAAAGAGATTCTCACCCTCAATCAGCAAGGCCCAAACCTCTCCGGCGAATACGTGGACGTGGATGCCCCGCCCAATTGGGAGTTTGAGTTGCGAGAAGGAGTGGTCAGCGGTTCGAAGGTGAGCCTCCTCGTCGCGTACCGGCGCCTGACAGGAGGAGACAATCTGATGCGCTATTCGGCTAAGGTCGAAGGCGACAAGATGACAGGGACTGTTCAGGCGGACGGCGGGGCGCGCTACGGGTTCACGGCCCGACGGCAGAGGAAATGGGGAGAGCCGGTCGAGCTGTTCAACGGCAAGGACTTGACCGGATTTGGTCCGAGGGACGCAAGCCGCGGGTTCAATTGGTCGGTGAAGGATGGCGTCTTAGTGAATCGCCCTCCGGACCAGGACATCGTGAGCGAAAAGCAGTTCCAGGATTTCAAGCTCCACGTGGAATTCAGCATGGCGAGAGGGAGCAATAGCGGGATTTATCTCCGCGGGCGATACGAGTTGCAGCTTGAGGATGACTTTGGACGACAGCCCGGGAAGCACAGCAGCTCCTCCATCTACAGCCGCCTGGCGCCCTCCGTGAACGCCAGCAAACCAGCGGATGAATGGCAGACGATTGACGCAACGCTCGTGGGCGGGTGGCTTACGGTGGTGCTGAACGGCCAAACCGTTCTGGACAACGTGCACCTCGATGGCATCACGGGCGGAGCATTGATCCCCAAAGGGGCGGAAATCAACGATGAATCGCTCCCCGGGCCACTCATGTTCCAGGGAGACCACGGCTTGGTTCGATTCCGGAAAATCGTCGCGACGCCATCGGTTGATTGACAGCGCAGAGCACATCGAGCCCTTGCTCAGGGACGCGGGTAAGAGCCTCACGAGGGGAACCGCCGATCATTTCGGGCCGGGGTCTCTTCTGATGCGATAGAAGCAGGTTTGTCCGGCGGCGGAAGCATCAAGCGTGCATTCCGTCTCAAGAATGGGCCAGCTCTGTCCGGGAACGGCCTCCCACGTGGCGGCGAGGTCGGTGCTCTGCTCGACCGTGTACTGGAAGGAACCGGGCGCGATTTCCAGCCAGTTGAGATTGAGTGCGACGGAGGGGGCGACCGTCAAACCGGTACAAAGTGGACGCTCGTCACTGGCTCGGTACACGGTAATCTTGTCAGGGTCGGTGGTGACAGGCTGGCCCGATAAGAGGACAATGTTTTTCGCCGCCTGAAGGTAGGTTCGGAAAGCTCCGGATTTGTCGGGGTCCATGGAGTCCACGTTCGTGTAGCCCCGTTGTTTGGCGGCGGGTATCAGGACGTTCTTCGAGGCCCAGTAGTCGAGGGCAAAGGGGTCGAGCGACGCCATGAGCGTATCCATTTTGAGCGCCTGGGTATAACTGGTGCTCGGGCCGTTTCCGGTTTGCCCCATCGGATTCGGGTTGACATAGGTCGCGTCGAGGATATTGAGCGTGGGGAGTCCGAGGTCGGCGAAAAGCGACCCCATGGAGCCACTTGAAAGTCGGCCGTGGCCGTTCGAGAGCGGCTGGGACTGCACGCCCACATAGTGCTTCACGCAGCCGGTCACGGCGAAGCCGCTGTGGGATTTGAGCACGGGGAGGTTAATGACTTTCAGTCTCTCTTTATTGTAAGTGCCGATGGGTTTGCCGGGGGTATAGATACCACGCTTGAGGCTGATCTGTGTGCCGTAGGGAGTGGTGAACTTCGGGTGGGAGACGCGGAAATTGCTGTTCGGGTCCGGGTCATCCGCGAGGACATAGCCGTCCCTGTTGTCGTTCTGGTCAAACTCGCTGACCTGCCGATTCCGGATGGTCGTCCACAGATAAGTTGAGACCTTGTAGGACCCCGAGAAAAGGTTGACCACGTCCTGTGCGGACTGACTGTGGTCTTCCGCGTTGCTATTCGCCCAGTCCAGGCTTCCGCCTATCCCCACGTCCTGTCCGTTGTCGGCGACGACAATCTCGCCAGCGAAGCCGTCAGGATGTTCCGTGATCCTCGAGATCAAGCCCTTGAGGACGTCAGTGTTCGAGCCGCCTCTCTCCGCCCACTGGCAGTTGACTTTGATAAGGACGACGTCTTCAGGGCCGATCAAACCATCGGGCGAAGAGGCGATGCCTCGTTGTCCCGTGCGATAGAAACACACTCCGTGGACGCCCATGAGGTTGATGAGTCGGTCTAACGCGGCGTGCCGCATGCCGTCCGGTCCGCCGCCTTTTTCAACGACGAAAACGGAGGGCGACGGGGCAAGAATTTCCTCCATCTCCGCGGCAGCTTTCTCAAGCTCGAGCAAACGAGCATTTCCGCCCCAATCGAGGCTTCGGGCGCCCACCAGTCCGATGACCGCGGCAACAACGACAGGAAGGGCGATGGGAAAGGCGCGAGTGGCTGTGAGAAGATGCCAGGCTTTTCTCCGGAATCGAGAGAGAAAACCAAGAGCGGAGACTCCCGCCCAGGCATGGACATTGGCGGCGGCGACTTTCTGACAGGGGTACGTCAATCGAGTCGGCCTCGCGGCGCTTCGCAGAATCAGCCAGACGAGGCTCGAAATTCCCAGGAAAGAAAGACTCCAGAAGAACCTTCCGGAAATCCATCGCCAGAGTTTCGTGGGATAAGCGGCGATATCGTGAAAGACCTGTCGGGAATGCTTCATTGTGCCAACAACCTCCTTGAATGTAGGTTCAGAATCGGGCTTGAGCAGAAGTCTGTTTCATTTCGGAGACCCAGCAGGAAACAGCAATCGCATTCGTCTGCCAAAACGTCCTTGCGCAAAAGTCGGTTCCCTCCCGCGGCCAACTTAGTGCTCCGTTTCGTAAATTCGGTGACGTATTTTTGGATGAATCCGCTGGTCGAGAAGCCCGGCTAAAGCCGGCTCCAGACTACGGGCTCCGCGACTCTGATACCACCGCCTGCCCGTTGGGCCTCGGCCAGGGAAGACGGTGGCTAAAGGACAATGCCGGCTGAAGCCCGGCAGGACACGGCAATGTTCAAAGTGGGTTATCGCGATCTGTA
>JAUYEE010000233.1 GCA_030691545.1 bacterium
GTCGTCGTTCAAAGCGTAGGGACACGCTCACGAGCGGATGCCATAACCAAGGAGTCGCTCGCTCATCGTTGGTCGTTTTTTCTCTCAACTTGAGCTTTTCTTTAGTTCCTGAGTGTTGTATCCTTTCCTTGCTGAATGTGAGCTTGTCCCCCCGGGCATGCCGGTGCCCTGGGAATATTTGAACCGTTGAATACAATGCCGAAAGGCACCAGTCCCCAGGATCGGTCGCTTTGAGGCAAAGGTCTCATGCCAATAGTGTGTGGCTGGAGTGCGAAATTGAAAACGGCCGGCCCGAACGCACCTATCGCTGCCGCACTATGGCATACGCCCCAGCCCGGCGGAGCAACTGCGCGCGCACGAAAACCCAACAAGAGGAGGGAAGGAGGCCAACTAATGAAACCGGTTTTATTCATTCATCACGTCTGCCCGCGGGTAGGCCTTTTGATGTTCGTAGCGATTCTTCTGCTATCGCCCCTCGCGGGTGCCTCGGAGTTCTCGTTCAGGGATGTTTTCGCTGGCGCCAAAGACCCGGCGTGGGATTTCTATGTTCCTCTCGCCGGGCCAACGGAATCCTTTGACCCGCCGGGTTTCTGGACGTTAGATATGCCCACGACGACCACGGTGTTCGACCACTGGAGCGGCGTGGATAACGCCCCGGCTCTGTACCTTGACATTCCGTCCGCCAACCAGGCAGACGACTTCTTTATCGAGACGCACCTTGTCTGGGGTGGCCCGACCGGTGGGAATTTCCACGGCGTGATCGTGGTTTACTTCGGTGCGATGAACTGTTTCTACTGGGGGCCCTACATGGGTACGAGCCTTCGAGTGGAAAAAAGCGGTGTGAACGGTCTGATTGACACGACCTACACCACCCAAGATGTCTATCTCCGCATTGAACGAACGGGGACGACCTACTCCTTCCTCTACACATCGGACCCCGACCTCGGCTGGACTACCGCTGGCGCAGTGACCGCCACCGAGACCCCCACAAGAGTCGGTGTCATGGGCAAGACCTGGGGCACACTCAGCGCCGATCTCAGTTTAAGTTTCGACTACTTCCTGATGAATGCGACAATGGGCGCCGCCGCAGGTTCTGACCAAAGGGTTTACGGAGGCGACAGGGTGACTCTGAACGGCAGCGGACCCCCGGACGCCACGAGCTTTCGGTGGGAGCAGATTGCCGGAACGCCGACGGTGAGCTTGCAGCCTTCACCGAATCAGGCGGTGGTGCAATTCGATGCCCCCGAACTTGAGATCGGCGCCCTTTTAACCTTCAGACTTTCCGTGGATGCTCCCAGCACTGACGGCGTGACTACGGATGACGTCAACATCATCGTTACTGCCATCAACGCGCCGAAATTGGCCCCCAGCAACATCCACGTTCTACCCCTGGATTTGGGCGTGACAGGGCTTGGTTTCCGAACAGTCTGGTACCCCCTCATAGATGCCGAACAATATGAAATAGGGTTGAGCATCGGGGGCAGTATCATCTGGCTGGAAACAATTTCGACGACAACTTACGACGTGAAAGGTCTTACTCAGGGACAGCAAAGGACGATCGCGATCCGCGGAAAAAACAAATACGGAGCTCCGACCGATCCTGCGGCGATCGCCGAGGTGACCCATATCGGGATGCGCAACTTGGCTCGCCCTGCGGCGTTGGGAGGTACGTCGGAGCCGACTGACCACGTTTACGTGGTCTCGCACTACGCCATCACGGGGATGAACAACATCCAATACGACGACACCAACGATAGCTGGGATGGGGCGTATAAGGAAGACGATTTCTGGGGGTACCTGTGGGGAAGCGACCTGTTTTTTGACCATGTCGCGTACTACACAGGCAACATGTTCTCCAATGGCGGCTGGTGGCTGGATCTGAAGGTCCAGTACACAAGAGACGGTGGGACAACCTGGGATGATGTTCCGATTTTCGAGATCTTTCCGGAGATGAGTTTTACGAATGGGCAGTCTGGCAAGAGAGCCTTCACCCGATACGACCTCACGATTCCCACGCTGAGAGGAAATGGCATCCGTATCGCCGGGACTCCCGGCGGTACGCTGACCTTCACCTCGATTGCGGAGATGGAGGTCTTCGGGCTTCAGACGCAGGGCCCGCTCATCGTGCAGGGAATTGACGCCGAGTATCCGGAGGGAGCGACGGCTTCTGTGGACGGAAGCTTCACCTTCTCGACGGCGGGACCAATCACGAGTTATCAGTGGACGGGACCTGGCGGCATCACCATCACGAATCCGACGGGTGCCATGGCTTCGTTTAAGGCCCCGAACGTTTCGGCCGACACGGTGTACGTGTTCAGCCTCCAGGCGAGCGACGGGACGAACACGGGTACGGACGCGGACGTCCAGATTTTAGTGAAGAACTTAGTGACGACGGCGGTGGCGGGACCCAACCGGAACGTGCCGGATGGAAGCGACGTGACCCTGGACGGTTCGGCGTCGTTGAGCACTACAGGGACTCTCACCTACTTGTGGACTCAGACGGCAGGGACCAATGTGGGCGTGACCGGCAACACCAATGCGGTGGTGACCTTCACCGCGCCGGAGTTGTGGAATCACACAGAGAGGCTGGCATTCCGGCTTCAAGTAAACGATGGGGCCGGCGGCGTCAGCACCGATGAGGTTGTGATAACAGTTCGCAACTCTCTGATCGCCTCCGTTTTTGATCCGGCGCCTTTCGATCCGGCCGACTGGCGGCTTCAAGGAAGCGCAAACTTCAATGATGTGGAAGGCGTTCTTGAGATTACGCCCACTGCATACTACCAGACCGGTTCCGCTTTTCTGACGCAGACGATTGATTGCACCCAATTCCGGGCGAGGTTCAAGTTGTACATCGGAGACGGAGATGGCGCCGACGGGATGGTCTTCGGCTGGCTGAGAGGGCCCTCGTTTATGGGAGCGACAGGCGGTTCTCTGGGCTGGTTAGGCGGCGGACTCCGGGGCTACGGGATCGTCTTCGACACGTATCCTCAAACATACTGGAACCTTGTGTCGTTTGAGAACCCGGAGGTCCATACCGCTGAGAATACAGGCGGCTACGCCTCCTACACGCCGCCGATTGACATGGAAAACGCAGGCTGGTTCGATGTCGAGGTCGAAATGGACAACGGACACCTCCAGGTGTGGATGACCAACGAAGGCGCGGGGATGCCTCGGACCCTCGTCATCAACTACACCGTCGCCGGTTACCAGGGTTTCGACGCTTACTTCGGTTTCACCGGAGCCACTGGCGGGTTGAACAACAACCATTGGGTTGACGAACTCCCCTTGGTGCTGGCGAACGCCTATGGCGCCAGGAACTTGCCGGCGGGGTCCTATCAAACGGGCGTGCCGGTGCCGGTGGAAGTGTCGCTTCGGGTGAATCCCGCGAGCACACCGCCCAGCGTGGACGTTGTGGAGCAGATTCCGGCGGGTTTGAGCGCGAGAGATGTCAATGCCCCTGGCGCCACGGTGATCGGTGGACAGATTCGGTGGAGTCTCACCGGGGCAAACGTGAAAGCACAGACGTTGAGTTACACGGTGACGCCGCCTTCGGGAATGACGGAAGCCTTGGCGTTTTCGGGGACGGTGTCGTTCCCCGGGCAAAGCTCCGGCATTCTCGGGGACAGTTCGCTGTACCCGCAGCCGACGGCTCCTCGCAGTCTGTCGGTGGAGATGTTGCAGGCGGCTCACCTGAGCTGGAGCGCTCCGCTCACGGTAGGCACGGCGAGCTACAACGTCTATCGGAGTGTGAACGGCGGCGCCTATGAGTTCATCGGCAGCACGACAGCCACGAGCTATACGGACAAGTGGGTCGTGGCGGGGGACACCTATGCGTACGAGGTCTCGGCGGTGAACGCAGTGAACGACGAGGGCCCGACCTCCCGCCCAACGGCTCAGGTTTCGATGCCGACAATGGATGTTCGGGAATCCGAGGACTTCAACTACGATAGCGGGCAGTTCCCGTGGACATCTGCGGTGACCCTGCCGGCGATTGAAGCGCCGGACGCCACAACCATTGGGACGCCTCAGGAGTACGATTACTGGCATCCGAACACGGCTGGACCCGGGACGCGGACGTACCGTCCTCTGGATAACCGGGCAGATGGGACCGGTTTAGGAATTGAGATCGTGGAGGAGGCGGACGATCCGGGAGTGTTCCATACGAACGTCGGATGGGTTGACGTGGGGGCCTGGTATCGCTACACGTACAATGTTCCCCAAGCGGGCTGGATCAAGCTGGAGTTCCGCGTGGCGGCTCCGTCAGCCGGGACTCTTGCGGCGTACTGGGATGAGGTGCTCGTTGGAACCGTGAGCTACAACACGGGCAACTGGCACATCTTCACCTGGGCGCTGATGGAAGACGAGATTCAGACCACGGCTGGCATACACACGCTTCGGGTGGAGTCGGTAGCCGGTGGGGTGAACTTTGATAAACACGCGATTCAGTGGAACGCAGCTCCGCCGTCGCGGCAGAGCGTCTGGGAGGACAACTTCGACAGCTACACGGCGACTGCCGATGTGTTCAGCCCAACGAACGGCAAGTGGACACGAGGCAACACGACCGGCACCGCGGGTTCGTGGACGTTGTGGGACACCGCGGGACCGCCGTTGAACGCCGAGCCTGCGAACATCGCCGGGATGGAGGGCAAGTACATGATCTCCGACAGCGACCTGTCGGGAGCGGGAGTCCTCCTGAACGAGGAGATGCTCTCGCCGGAGGTGGACTGCGATAACTGGACCAAGCTGCGGCTGAACTTCAACAAGAACTACCGCATCTACGACGACCCGGACCACGCGCAGGAGGCGGAGGTGGACATTCGGTCGTTCGACCCGGTGAGCGGATGGAGTAACTGGACGAACCTGCTGCACCTGGACACCTCCTCGGTGCCCGCGGGACTCGACCCGCCGGAGTTGAGCGATCCGGAGATGTTCGACCTGTCGGCGTACGACGGAAAGAAGATTCAGTTGAAGTTCCACTTCTTCAATGCGGAGTACGACTACTGGTTCGCGGTGGACGAGATTCGCGTGTCCGGCGTGCAATTGCCTCAGCAGATACCGCCGCTGGACATCACTCTCGCGGCAGGGAACGTGACGGTAAGCTGGACGAGCTTTGGACCCGGACAGTACTCGGTGGAATACACGGCCAACGTGAAGGGGACCTGGACGCACATTGCGGGTCCGTTCACGCAGACCAGCTTCACCCAGGCTATGCCAGCGGACAGAACCGGATACTACCGCGTGCTCGGACAGTAGTCGGTCGCAAAACCGAAGAAAGAGACAGCCCCCGTGCCCCGTGTACGGGGGCTGCCTTTTGCGCCACCACAAAACAGAAACAGAAACAGGCGCAGACCCACGTCCCGCTGTGGCTTATCCCGGTCGGTCGGGTCCTACTCGTCGCTCCTTCATACCCTCCGGCCGTTAGCGAGATTCGCCTTGGCGCTCCCGTCGGACCCGTGCGGGCTTGGAGTCGCTGAACTGTAGTGCGATCACGGTCACACTGAGAAGGTCCGACGCGGCCTCCCCGGTTACGGGAGAGAGCGTTAGGTGAATACCCCGGACGGTGCTGCTCGTTTCGACGGCCTTGACCATAGCTGGGCGCTTGCGGTTGCCCCCATTTTCCCGTTGACTTCGGTCTGGAAAGCTTGTAGGGTGCAGGGCATGATTTATACGTACACGTATTATTTGTCCGGAGGGCGCGATGGCGACAGGGCATGACATTGCGATGGGTTTGCGTGCGGCCTACTGGTCCATGCACCGTCAGACGAACGCCCACTTGGCCGAGCGTGCGGCGACCGCTGACCAATTCGTGCTTCTGTCCTTGCTGGTCGAGCAGGACGGAATCACCCAGCAAGAACTCGTCCGGCGGGCCTCCTCTGACCCCAACACAATCCGGGCGATGCTCGTGCTGTTGGAGAAGCGCGGCCTTGTGGCAAGGGGGCAGCATCCCACGGACGGCCGGGCACGGAGGGTTACACTCGCGCGCAAGGGTCGGCAGACCCATGACAAGCTGTTGGCTCAGATCAAGCCGCTACAGAAACAACTGTCGGCTCTCTTTCGGGACGAGGAAACAGACACGCTGGTTGGGTTCCTTGGCCGCATTTCAAAGGCGATGGCGAAACTGGAGCATCGCCGCGGCCGGAGGCGATCCAGGGCATCGGCCGCCAGCGCTAAGTGCTCCGCTTCGAAAATTCGGTGAGGTATTTTCGGATGAATCCGCTGGTCGAGAAGCCCGGCTGAAGCCGGCTGCGGGCGACAAGCGCCGCGATTCGGATACCACCGCCTGAAGACGGTGGCTAAGGGAAGACGCCGGCTGAAGCCCGGCGCATCGCGGTGGCGCGCGGAGTGGATTATCCCGGTTCGGGCCGTCGCGTGTGTATCGTAGCCGTATTTGTGAAAGCCTGTACTAAGGTTGGAACAGAACGACTGCTGAAAGGAGAGAAACGATGAACGCTCGAAGACTAATCATCGCGGGCGCCGCCGTCGCGGCACTGACGGCATTCGTCCTCAGTTGTGCAGAGCCAGCAGAGCCGGCTGCTCAAGCCCCGCGGTTCCGCGGCCCGCAGGGTCCTCAGGTGGTGTCGCCTGAGGTTTCCGCGGATCGGCACATCACGTTTCGGATACTGGCGCCAAACGCAGAAGCGGTGCGGCTCACCGGCAGCGACATTCCGGGGAATGGTCGGGGTGCGGAGATGACGAAGGGAGACAACGGCGTTTGGGAAGTGACGCTCGGTCCCATTGAGCCGGGCGCCTATCGGTATAACTTTAACGTGGATGACGTTTCGGTGATTGACCCGCGCAGCCCCTCCATCAGCGAATCGAACAGTAACGTCTGGAGCCTCGTGTACGTTCCT
The DNA here is from genome assembly GCA_030691545.1 of bacterium. GTDB lineage: Bacteria > Auribacterota > JABMQX01 > JABMQX01 > JABMQX01 > JAUYEE01. The sequence goes on from JAUYEE010000233.1 coordinate 6,852, forward strand.
GGATCGGACTTCATGGACACGAAAGACGTCCCCCACGGAGCCGTCGCCGAGGTCACGTATTACTCAAAGACGCTAAAGCGTTTTCGCCGGATGCACATCTACACGCCGCCGGGGTACGAATCGGGCAAGGGCACCTACCCAGTCTTCTACCTTTTGCACGGGGCATCCGATTCGGACGATTCGTGGAGCTCCGTCGGTCGTGCTGGGTTCATCTTAGACAATCTGATCGCCGGCGGGAACGCCAAGCCGATGGTGGTTGTCATGCCAGCCGGTCACACGGGCCCCTTTATGTTCGGTCGGCGCGGCGGCGATTCGCCAAGGCCGCCGGTAGATGAGTTCGTCCAAGATTTCCTGAACGACATCATGCCCTATGTAGAGAAAAACTACCGCGTGCACACGGACCAGCAGCACCGCGCCATTGCCGGCCTATCCATGGGCGGCGCCCAGACGCTGAATATCGCCATTCCTAACCCGGACAAATTCGCATACGTTGGCGTGTACAGCTCTGGAATCTTCGGAATCACCGGCCGAGGTCCTGGCGGGGCGCCTGGCGCAGCCTCTGGTCCAACATGGGAGGAGCAACATAAGGAAGTGCTGGACAACGCCGAGTCGAGGAAAGGACTCAAGCTCCTGTGGTTCGCAACGGGCAAAGAAGACTTTCTCATCGAGACGTCCCGGGCCACGGTGGACATGTTTAAGAAACACGGGTTTGAGGTCGTTTATAAGGAGAGTCCCGGCGGGCACACGTGGATCAACTGGCGCAACTACCTCAGCGAGTTCGCGCCAAAGTTGTTCCAGTAAACGGTCGCGCAAACCCAATCCCAATGAAGGAGACAACCATGGCAGCGACAAGGAGGATCGCAATCAAATGCGTGGCGGCGGTTATTCTCGGACTGGTCCTCACGGGCAACGTCCAGGCGGCCGACGTCACGGGGTCATGGAACGCTGAGTTCGACACGCTGATCGGCATTCAGAAATACACCTTCACGTTCAAGCAGGATGGCGGCAAATTGACCGGCAAGGCCGCCTCGGACATCGGCGGCGAGAAACGCGAAGCCGAACTGAAGGACGGAAAGCTGGACGGCGATACGATCACGTTCGTCGAAATCCTCGATTTCCAGGGCGCCGAACTCCAAATTGCTTACAAGGGCACGGTTTCAGGTGGCGAGATCAAGTTCACCCGCAAGGTGGGCGAGTTCGCGGCGGAGGAGTTCGTGGCAAAGCGCGGGGAGCCGAAGCTCATTGCGCCTACCGCGGAGACGAAACCTGCGCAACCGGGCCGCGGAGCCAGACGCATGGTTGGGCCGCCCATCGTGCTGGGGCCGGAAGACAAACCTGCGTTCCCGCCGGCTCCTGAGGGCTTTAACTCCCCCCGCGACGGCATCGAGCGTGGCAAACTCGAAACCGTCGAGTACGATTCCAAAACCGTCGGCATCAAGCGAAAGATGCTGGTTTACACGCCCCCGGGCTACTCGAGGGACGCTACCTATCCCGTTCTCTGCCTGCTGCATGGCATCGGTGGCGATGAGACGGAATGGATGAAAGGAGGCCCGGCCAATGTCATCCTGGACAACCTCTATGCGGACAAGAAAGCGCTCCCGATGATCGTGGTGATGCCCAACGGCCGGGCATCGGCGGACCCGCCGCCAGCGAACCCGTTTGGGGGCAATCCATTTGAAGCGTTCGCCGCGTTTGAGGGCGATCTGCTGAAAGACGTGATCCCCTTCATCGAATCGCATTACGCGGTGCGGGCCGACCGCGAGCACCGCGCCATAGCGGGATTATCCATGGGAGGGGGCCAATCGCTGAACTTCGGACTCGGGAACCTGAATACGTTCGCCTGGGTCGGAGGGTTCTCCTCAGCACCGAACACCAAGTCCGCCCGAGAACTCATCGCTGACCCGGCGGCCGCGAACAAGCAACTTCGCCTGTTGTGGGTCTCCTGCGGCGACAGGGACGGGTTGATGAATATCAGCCAGCCCTTTCACCGAGCATTGGCAGAGATGAAGGTCTCCCACATCTGGCATGTGGACTCGGGCGGGCACACGTTTCCGGTCTGGAGGAACGACCTGTATCTCTTTGCCCAGTTGCTGTTCAAGGACAAGAAGGACTGGCCATCGCAGCCACAACCGAAACCGTAACCAGGAGGTGTCCCCTCACTTGCTGGCGCCAAAGGTGTACTGAAACGCCGGGGCGTTAGTGCCAGCGCGTGGCACGCGAAGAGGTGGCACGGGCTTCCAGCCCGTGATCCGTGGGCAAGATGCCCATGCCGCCTCAATACCCGCAGCCGCAACCAAAACCGTAAACGCAAGCTGCACAGGGCAGAATGCGAGTGCACGGGCCCAGAGTTTGCGCGCTGCCGATTCGTCCAGCCGGGCCAGCCCACGACGACACGACTTTCCATTCTACTGCGACGAATTATCGCCTGCTTCTGTGCGGCCCGGGGAGCGAACGTAAAGACGGCAATCGGCGCGCATTGACGCTCTGCGTATGGAGCAGGCTGGGGAGAGGCTGGTTTTTTTCATCCTACCGTGGGTCACTGGTGAGCCGATGACCGGGAAGCCACAGTGCCATGGATTTCGACGTTGCCGGTATCCTCTCAACGGTTATACTATGGGGGACGACATACGATGCAGCAACCCAATACACATGTCCAAGTAAGCGAGGTCGAAATGAAAAAATCTATCACGGTTTGGCTCTGTGGGATGACGGCTCTGGGAGTCGCGATGAGTTTGGTAAATAGTCTGCATAGTGAGGAAGCACAACCCCCCAAGGTGGCAGCAGACACAGTTCTCAAAAGCCTTCGCGAGGGGCATCCGAGGCTTGTCATGCTCGAGAGTGACCTCGAGCGCGTTCGCGGGCTGATTCAGGCAGATTCCGCGGCCAAGCGATACAGCGAGGAGTTGAGAACGGACGCGGAACAACTCCTCGAGGCGAAACCCGTTGAGTACGTTATCATCGGTCCCCGGCTGCTCAGCCAGAGCCGCAGATGCCTGCACCGCGTCTATACGCTCGGACTCGTGTACCGTCTTACGGGTGAAAGGCGATTCGCGGACCGCGCGAAGAAGGAGCTAATGGCGGCCGCGGCGTTCCCGGACTGGAATCCCTCTCATTTCCTCGATACGGCGGAGATGTGCCATGCGTTCGCGATTGGATACGACTGGCTTTACGACACCTTCACCCCTCAGGAGCGCGGGATTATCAAGACCGCCATTGTCGAGAAGGCGCTGAAGCCTGCCTTAGGCGTATATGAGAAAAACGAGTGGTGGGCCAGGACGGTTTACAACTGGAATCAGGTCTGTAACGGGGGCATCGGAATCGGCGCCCTCGCGATTGCCGACGAGGAACCGGAGCTTGCGGCAAGGGTTTTGTCGTACGCGATTGAATCCATCCCGCTATCCATGAAGACGTTCGGCCCGGACGGGGCGTTTCCGGAGGGGCCGGGCTATTGGGGTTACGCGTCGCAGTACGCCGTCTTTTTCTTCGCGGCCTTGGAGAGCGCCCTGGGCAGGGATTTTGGCTTGAGCGCCATTCCCGGTTTCTCGGACGCGGGTTTGTTCCGCATTTACTTCTGCGGGCCGATAGGTAGGACGTTCAACTTCGCGGATGCTGGCGAAGGGTCCGGAAGCGCCCCGCAGATGTTCTGGATCGCGAGGCGCTTTGACAAGCCCATTTATGCGTGGCATCAGCGACAATCCGTCCGCAGCCCCGGCCCCCTCGACCTCGTGTGGTTCGATCCGCGTGGCGAGGGGCCCGTGAAGAATGCTCTGCCCCTCGGCAGGCACTTCAAGGGTGTGGACGTAGTTTTCTTCCGAAGCAAATGGGAGGACAGGAACGCGATTTTCGTTGGCTTCAAGGGCGGGGACAACCGCGTCAATCACAGTCACCTTGACCTCGGGTCGTTTGTGCTCGATGCGCTTGGCGAACGCTGGGCGGTGGACCTCGGCCCGGATGACTACGACCTGCCAGGCTATTTCGGCTCGAAGCGGTGGACGTATTACCGTCTGCGCACCGAGAGCCACAATACCCTCGTCATTAACGACAAGAATCAGAGTCCCGATGCGCCTGCTCCCATCATCGGGTTTGGCTCGACGCCTGAGCGCGGTTGGGCGATTGCAGACATGACGCGAGCTTATCCCGACGTGAAAGGAAGCGTGCGGAGGGGGATGGCTCTTCTGAATCGCTCGCACGTGCTTGTTCAGGATGAGATTTCGTCAAGCGAGCCGGTTGACGTTCTCTGGGGAATGGTCACAGAGGCAAAGGTCGAATTGCAGGGGAAGTCGGCTCTTCTCTCCATCGGTACGGGGCGCCTTCTCGCGAGGATACTGGAGCCGGGCGACGCGAGCTTTGAAATCATCTCGGCAAATCCCCCGCGCCCGCAGCGTCAGCAACCGAACGCCAAGAAACTCGCTGTTCGGATACCGCAAGCAAAGGGAAACGTGCGCATCGCGGTTGTCCTATCGCCCTTCCAAGACTCCGAGCCAACGCCGAAATTCGTGCCCCAACTCCAGCCGCTTGACAAATGGAACCGTTGAGGGAAATAACAACAGAAGTCGCCCGGGAGCATTGAAGACAGCGATCAGCGAACTTCGATTCGGTAGAACTTGCGGCTGGAGCTCGTATCGGGATCGCTCCAAACGGTTGTCTCACCTCCGGACGGAACCGTCTCTTGCTCGGTCCAAGAGCCCCCGAGCAGGTCATCGCAGGACCAGACGGTGTAGATGTCTCCGGCACGGCTTGTCCAGGTGAGCCGGCTGCCGCCTGCCTGTACGACCTCCGTAATCTTGAACGGGAAGGAACCGTACTCGTAAGCCCCCATGTCCACCGTGCCTTTCCAGATGCGAGGATTGCCGTCCAAGTCAACCGCTTCCCACATCCACTGCTCATTCTTCCCCCCGTCTATGCATGGCGAATCCGACAGCAGGCGGTAGTCATTGTCCTCATATGTATCGGGGTCATCATCGGGGCCGTCCGGATCGGCGAACAGCGGATCGTCGGCGATGTTTCCCTCGCCGCCACCGGCCCAATCCAGGATGCAGGAATAGGCGGGGACGCTCGACCCATAGAGTTGGGCGCCCTGCGGCGCCGCGTTTCGCCAGATGATACAGTTGCCGATTGCGCCATAGCAGTCATCCAGCCCGCCACCGCTTGATTCCGCGGAGTTGCCCGTTATCGTGTTGTTCTGGATCGTGCCCTCGCAGTAGTCCAGCCCGCCGCCGAGTTCTGCCCTGTTGCCAGTTATCGTATTGTTCTGGATCGTGCCGGGGCACCAATACAGCCCGCCGCCGTACTCTCCCGCCGAGTTGCACGTTATTGTGTTGTTCTGGATCGTGCCCTCGCAGCAGGCCACCCCTCCGCCGGCGGATTGAGCGGAGTTGCGGACGATGCTGTTGTTGTGGACCGTGCCGTTGCAGAAGTAAAGGCCACCACCGTCCTCCGCCGCGAAGTTGCCCGTTATCGCATTGTTCTGAATCGTGCCGTGGCACCCCTCGAGCCCTCCACCCGCAGCCCATGGGCCCGGGGCCACGTTGTCAGCGATCGTGTTGTTCTGAATCAGCGCATCGCAGTCGTGAAGTCCGCCACCGACACCATGTGCCGCATTCCCGGTTATGGTGTTACTATCGATTCTTCCGTGGCAGCCAGACAGTCCCCCACCGTAATGCGCGGAATTGCCCGAGATTTCGTTGTTGCGAATCATGCCGTCGCAGTCAGCAAGTCCGCCACCCACGCCCAGCGGCCCGGGAACTGTATTATCAACAATGGAGTTGTTTTGAATTGTGCCATCGCAATCAAGGACCCCGCCGCCCCGGGCATGGAACGAGTCTGCCGACGTGGAGCTTGCAGAGATCGTGTTGTCTTCGATCAGGCCGTGGCAGAACGCCAGACCTCCGCCGCCCTGTTCCGCAGAGTTCAGTGAGATGTTACAGCCGCGAATGGTACCGTCGCAAAGAGCGATTCCTCCGCCCCGGCCTGCGGAGTTAAACGTAACCACGTTGTCGCAGATGGTCGCGCGCGTATGCCTACCGCGCGTGCCGCCGCGAATTCCACCGCCGAGGCCTGCCCTGCCATTGCGGATGGTGAAGCCCGCGAGCACGCATGCGGGGGTTTCGCTTCCCTCAAACGAAACAGCCGGCCCTGCCCCGCCACCATCAATTACGACCTCTCCAAGCGACCGCTCCCAGTTGGGATCCGCGTACCCGGAGTTGCGCAGAACGACATCGGTGGGGCAAAACCGGACGTTCTCCTGGTAGACTCCGGGTTCCACGTTGATCACCTCGCCCTTCACAGCCAGACACAGCGCTTCCTGAATCGTGGGAGTCCCGGAAGGCACGTGTGCTGACCTGGGCGGTGTGAGGGACATTGGGTCACTGCCACGTAGCAGTTCCAGGCCATCGCGAAGGCCATCCCCGTCGGAATCATCGTTGTTGGGGTCGGTTGGGGCGGGAGCAAGTGACCGCTCCGTCCCATCGGACAGTAGGTCCCCGTCGGAATCGGCGCAAGAGCTGAACTCGTAGCACCCGATATCCACACGGTCGCCCCAGAGCCTGCAATTGCCGTCCAGGTCGCGCTGCGGCCAGGCAAACCAGTAGAAATTCGCCCCGGCATTTATGCAGGGTGACCCTTCTTTCAAGCGGTAGTCGCCACTCTTCGAGTCAACGAATCGCGGGTCCTCGGAAATGTTCCCCTCGCCGCCCCTTTCCCAGTCCTGGATGCAGCTGAATGACGGAAGGGGTGAATAGGGGATCTGCCATCTTGGCACCCGGATGGTATTCCCCCAGACCACGCAATTTACTATGCTGCCGTAACACGCCGAAATCCCCTCCCCGGAGTTGTCAGCGATCGTATTGTTCAAGATGGTTCCACCGCAGAAAGAAAGACCTGCGCCCGATTCCCCCGCCGTATTGCCCGCAATCAGGTTGTTCTGAATCGTCCCATCGCACTCCCCCAGTCCCCCGCCGTCTTCGGAAGACTCGTTGCCGATAATCCGATTGTTCATGATCGTGCCATCGCAATCATACAGTCCGGCGCCGCAGATCCCGGCCCAGTTTCCCCTGATAATGTTGTTCTCGATCATGCCGTCACAGTAGCACAAGCCGCCCCCGTTCTCCCGGCCGGCAAGCCCGATCACATTGTTACATGTTATCACATTGTTTTCGATGGTGGCATGACAGGGACGACCCTGCGTGCCCCCGAGGACGCCCGGTCCCCCATTCGTGATCGTGAAGCCGGAGAGGGTGCACGTTTCGTTTTCAGTGCCGGAGAAGGTGACGACGGAGCCGGATTGGTTGCCGTCAATAATCGTGTTGGCGACGACGGTTGAGTCGAGAGGGTCTGTGCTTGTGAGGGTGATGTTCTTGCCGTTGAACTTGATGTTTTCGATGTAAGTGCCTTCGGCGACGAGGACAGTGTCGCCATTGGACGAGGCGTCAATCCCCTCTTGGATGGTCTTGAGTGCGTTCTCCCAGGATGTGCCGTCGCCTGAGGCAGGAACTGAGCCGTCCACATGCCACGTTACGCCGGACGCTGAGAAGAAAGAGAAGAATGCGAATAGGAGTGCGGTCAGCAAGAAAACTCTGTTCATATCGGCATCCTCCATTCTGTCGGGTCTCCTAACCCGAGGTCCCATCGTTCCCACTCCCTCGAAGGCTACCACAAGCGTGCATTGGGAATCCACGAAAAATGAAAGGCTCCCGCAACCCGTCAGTTTCCGGGAGAACTCACCACAGAGAGCGCAAAGGGCGCGGACAGGGAAGGAGCGATAACCACAAACACACAAAGGCACGAAGCCCCCTGCTCCCCGGCTGGCGTGGTATCTTCGCGGGGAGATGCGGCAAGACACGTGACGACCAGTCCCCCGAGGCAATGGCTTGCAACGTGCAGCCTCTCCAGGCATAATGTCTGTTAGGTGAGCGCGTGACCGGACGCCAGTCGAAACCCGAGGGAAAAAAAGGAGCGCGCATGAACAGGATCTCGTGCATTGCTTATGTAGTGGTTGCAGGAGGGCTTCTCGTCGCTCTGCACATTCAGGCATCGGAGGAGCATCCGGGGCTGGTGTATGCGAAGGATGGGTCGGGTGTTTACGGGTACAAGGACACGCCGATTCTTCCGTGGTGCGGTTGTCTTGTTCACGACCCGGACCGCCCTGCGCCAGCGAGGATTGATCCCGGCGAGCCGAGCACCCAGGACAAAGTGGGCACAGCTCCGTCGGATGCGATTGTCTTGTTCGACGGCAAGGAAGTGTCGCAGTGGGAGCCGTCTGAATGGAAGATCGTGGACGGCTGCCTGGAAGCTGTCGGCGGCAGCAGATTGGTGACGAAGGAGAAGTTCGGCGATTTCCAACTGCACTTGGAATGGCAGGCGCCCGACCCGCCTCGCGGCGACCGGTTCGACCGCGGAAACAGCGGCGTCCTCATCATGGGTCAGTTCGAGGTGCAGATTTTTGATTCCTACACGGAGAAGATTTATCCGGACGGGCAAGCCGCTGCCATTTATGGGCAGACGCCTCCGTTGGTGAACGCCTGCCGCAAACCGGGCGAATGGCAGAGTTTCGACATCATTTTCTCGGCGCCGGTGTTCAAGTTCGGAGGGCTTGTGAAGCCAGCGACCGTCACCGTGCTCCACAACGGCGTGCTCGCCCATCACAATCAGGAAATCATGGGGAAAACGGGTCACCGAATCCTTCCTTATTACGGCCCACTGCCGGAGAAGATGCCCTTCGAGTTAGGAGCACATAACAATCCGGTTCGTTTTCGCAACATCTGGATTCGGCCACTTTGACAACGTTTTCACGGAGGGAAACAAATGAGCCAACCGAGAAGAATCTCACGACGTTGCTTCCTGAAACAGGCTGCGACAGCGTTCGCCGTAGGCGCCGCAGGGCCGTACATTCTTTCGCCGGGGGTGTTGGGAGCCGCTGGAAAACCGGGAGCAAATGACCGCATCATCGTCGGAGTGATTGGTATTGGCAATCGTGCTCGGCAACTCTCGAAGTTCGTGTGCAAGGACCTGAAGGAGGCGCAGATTGTCGCCGCCGCTGATTGCTATATCAAGCGGATGGAAGAAGCCGCGGAGATTCGCAAAGCAAAATGGGCCGATTTCTCGACGACCGAATGGAAATGCTACCAGGACTACCGCAAGATGTTCGACGCGGAGAAGCTGGACGCTGTCATCGTCGGCACGCCGGACCACGGTCGCGTTCTCCCCTGCATCCGCGCCTGTCAGGCGGGTCTGGACATTTACGCCGAGAAACCTCTCACGCTGACGATTGCCGAGGGGCGCGTCCTGGTCAATGCCGTGCGCAAGTACAAGCGGGTCTTCCAGGTCGGCTCGCAGCAGCGCTCGATGGAGATGAACCGCTTCGCCTGTGAACTTGTTCGCACGGGTAAGCTCGGCAAAATCAAGTATGTCCAGGGTATCTGCTATCCGGGACCGAAGCGATACACGGGTCTCCCCGAACAGCCCATTCCCGAGGGCGATGACTGGGACATGTGGCAGGGACAGGCGCCTGCTCGACCGTTCAACCGCGAGCTTCAGTTCGCCTGGATGCAGTGGCGGAGCTACTCTGGCGGCGAGATGACCAACTGGGGCGCCCACGGCTGCGACCAGGTCCAGTGGGCATTGGGAATGAGTGAGTCGGGACCGGCCGAGATATGGCCCATCAGCGAAGGCCCCTCTGGCAAGGTCGGGATGCGCTACGCGAACGGCGTCGAGGTCCGATATGAGATCAGCGAGGGACCCTGGGGCGGCGCCATTTTCGTGTGTGAGGATGCGAAAATCACAATTGACCGGAATACTTTCACGACCGACCCGCCGGATGCCGTCAAGGACCGCCCGGATGCCGCGATGGCGAAAATCTGGGAAGGGCCGGATTGGGACGCGACGCTGCATATCAAGAACTGGCTGGATTGCATCAAGACGCGCGAGAAGCCGATCGCAGACGTGGAGATCGGTCATCGTTCGATCAGCATTTGCCACCTGGCAAACATCGCACGCGAGGTTGGTCGAAAGCTTCGCTGGGACCCCGAGAAGGAAATCTTCATCGGCGACGACGAGGCGAATACCCTCCTCGACCGCCCAAAGAGAAAAGGCTACGAACTGCCAAATGCGGTTTGATCAATCAAGCGGCCGCAGCGGCGGATTAACCGTCGAGAACGCAGAGGGCACGGAGAGGGAGAGGCGGACAGCATAACAGGATGCTCAGGATGGTCTTCGATGTCCCGTTAATCCTCAGAGTCCTGCGAGGGTGTCTTAGCGTTCTTCGCGTCTTTGCAGGAAGCCTCCTCTCCTGCCCGCGGAGGGACATGTCGCGGTTGACTTCGCTCAAAAGTTCACGATAATAGCAGTCGAATAGAACAATGCGGCGATTTCCGATGGAAGAGTCGAGGATTTTCGGCGCTTGAATAGGCAAGGAGAGAAAACCCCTGCGACTCGCAGTTCGGCCCACTATTTGAGACCTTTGATGGACCTGCTGGAGGAACTGACACATCTGCTACGGCGACTTGAGGACGAGCGCGTTGAGTACGCTCTTTGCGGCGGTCTGGCGATGGCCATCTACGCTTTCCCACGGGCAACCCTCGACATTGACATCATGATTGAGCCGGAGTCGCTGGCGACGGTCAAGGCGTTAGCGAAGGACTTGGGCTTTTCCGTTGATGTCGGGCTACTGGAATTCAAGGAAGGGGCAATCCGGATATACCGTTTGACGAAGCTCCCGGCAGGTTCTCCGGACGCACTTGTCCTTGACCTTGTTCTGGTCACCGCTCAGATTAAGGAGGTGTGGGACGACAGGCGGCGGCTTGAGTGGGAAGGGGGCACGCTCTCGGTAGTATCGCCGCGGGGGCTTATCACGCTGAAGTCCATGCGCAACAGCGGACAGGACCGGGACGACATTGAGCATCTGAGGAGCATCCTCGATGAAGACTGATATGAGTCCTCAGGGGATCACCAAGCGGTTAAAGCAGACGAGCGAGCTTCGCCGTCTTTGCATTGCCCTCGCCGGGAAGAGGCTTCGAGCAGCGTCGCAAATGCGCGCGGACCGGAGGGCGCGCGGGGCATCGCCTCCTCAGTGACATGGTTGCGGATTCTTGCAGGAATCGCAGTCGGATGGAGTGACCTGGGGGGTTCTGAAGGAGGATACTTATCTCCGGTGTACTATGGGCCTCAGCAGCCATTGCTACGCCTTGCACGTGAGGAGAACAAATCAATGGCAAAACTCGGCACAGAAAAAAATCCCGCGATATTTCGAGTCCAAACAGAAGAACGATTGATGGAAATTGCGGCCATCTGCCAGGAAAATGACTGGAAGTTCATCGGAGGTTTAGAACCAGACAAGCCTGAAGACATTACGGATGTGGAATATCTCTTGAACCCCGAAGCATTTGACTCCGAACCGAGGGGAGGGCGTTCAGGTCACATGCCCGTTGTAAAGAGTGAACCGGATATTGCCAGAAACGACCCATGTCCCTGCGGGAGCGGCAAGAAATACAAGAAATGCTGCGGAAGGTGATGGAACTCTCCCCAAGTTTGCCTGATGACATTTGTTTTGGGCGGATTAGTCAATTCCGGAGCCTCCGTCTGAGGCGCTGGCGGCAAGGGCTGCGAGGAGTCTCTGGGAGAATGCGGCGTCTGACCTCACCTTGGAGGATTGGACCGAGAGGGACAATTGACATCTCACGCGGGTCCGACCCCCCAGGAGAGCAAGGCTGGGCGCAAAATGACTCCGTTGTTTCACTATGTGACGGGGCGGCCGTAGAGGGTGTGCCAGCTTGGATTGCCGGTCAGGAGGTCCATGCCGCGGCGATAGAGGTCGAACGTTTCTTCTTCGGATAGCGGTTGAGCCTTCGCGACGGTCGCGGCAGCTCTTTCGAGTTCGGCGACGCCTCCCATTCCGATGACTGCGCAGGATACGCCGGCTATCGAGAGCGCATATCGAATCGCCAGTTCGTAGCACTCTTCTGGCAGTTGAAACCCTTTGCCTCCGGGACCGGCTCCGCCGAGAACCTTCATGGCAGCCAGCCCAAGATTCTGCTGTCGCGCGCGGCACCACACTTTGTTCTCAAAATCGTACGTGTGCTGAGCGACGAAGTTCACGGCATTCATCAGAACATCAATTTCGTGGTACTCGAGCACCCGATGAAAACGTGACGGGTAATGATGTCCGCTGGCGCCGATGAACCGAATGACTCCTTGCTTTTTTGCCTCGCGCAGGGCCCCAAGCGCCCCTTTGTCCCCGAGAGCGAAATTTAGGTCGGCGAATATGTCCTCGCTGCCGATGCTGTGTATATGAACCAGGTCGAGGCGGTCGGTCTGGAGGCGCTTCAGGCTCTGTCGTAGCAGCCGCCATGTGCCTTCGTAGGAAGGCTCTTCGGTTTTTGTCACTAAGAATATCTTGTCCCGAATTTCCTTGATGGTCTGCCCCATCTTCTCTTCGGCATTACCGTAATTCGGCGCGGTGTCAATGTACGTGACCCCCAATTCAACGGCTCGGTGAAGAGTGGCTGCCGAATCGTCCACACTCATCCGCTCCGTCCCGAAAATCCAGCATCCCACGCCCAGCCGCGAGACTTTCTCGCCGGTCCGCCCGAGAATTCCCTGAGGCATCTTCGCCTTTACCGCGGACGACACGTCTGTTGTTTCGCTTGCCACACGAGTGATTGGCAAAGCGAGCATCCCACCCGCCGCCACTGTTCCCTTAATGAACTCACGACGATTCATAGTCACCTCCGGTTCAATTCAGTGTTCGCAGGGATTCGGCTGCCGTTTTCGCAAGTGGACTCCGAACGTATGGGTTTTCTCCTTCCTCTTCAGAAGGACTTTGTACCTGCCGTAGAAACCTCTGAGACGAAGCGCGCCGTCCGTTTGCTTTCCAAATCATCGCCAATTGCCCTCGTTGACTCCTTGTCTCGACCTATCGTCTCATGCGAACAGCAGCGTAGCGAATTCCTTTTCGATTGACAAGATGCGCCCCTCCGTTAGAGACTATTCCTGCAAGTACCGAAGATATTTGTGGTTCAACACAATGTCAGTTTCATCTGAAGGAGGGTATTCGTTATGAGCAAGCTGAGCCGTATCATCACAGTCGCCTTATCGGTTCCGATCTTCTCCTGCTTAGTGGGGTGCGGTATGAACAAGTTATTCCAGAAACAAGACTATGGCGCCCTGCCGGACGGGCGCAAGGCGGAGCTGTACACGCTTACGAATGCGGACGGCCTCAAGGCTACCCTGACGAACTACGGAGCGATTCTCGTCTCGATGGAAGTTCCGGATCGTGACGGCAAGCTGGCGGACGTTACGCACGGGTATGACACGCTGAAAGGCTGGCTATCGAATACGAGTTACTTTGGCTCGACGGTGGGACGCTATGGAAACCGCATTGCGAAAGGGCAGTTCGCCCTCGACGGCAAAACGTACAGTCTGGCCAAAAACAACAATGGCGAGAACGCTCTCCACGGCGGAATCAAGGGGTTTGACAAGGTGCTCTGGGATGCGAAGCCGGTCAAGCAGGCGGGCGCCGTGGGCGTCGAGTTCAATTACGTCAGCCGGGACGGCGAGGAAGGCTACCCGGGCAACCTGAAGAACACGGTTACTTATTGGTTGACTGATAAGAACGAGCTTCGCATCGAATTCAAAGCCACGACGGATAAGCCGACGATTGTGAACCTCTGCCATCACTCCTACTGGAATCTGACGGGCGATCCGAAGAACACGATTCTCGACCACGAGCTGATGCTCGCTGCGGACCGCTTCCTGCCCGTGGACAAAGGCCTCATCCCGACCGGCGAGCGTCGCCCCGTCGAGGGCACGCCGTTTGACTTCACCAAGTTGACGAAGGTCGGCGCACGGATCAATGCCGAGGATGAGCAGCTCAAACTGGGTAACGGATACGACCATTGCTGGGTGCTGCGAAGCAAGACCGGGGACGTTGCTCTCGCCGCGACTCTGTACGACCCGTCGAGCGGGAGGGCGATGGACCTTTCGACCGATCAGCCCGGCATCCAGTTCTATTGCGGGAACTTCCTCGATGGCTCCGCGGCCGGGAAAGGCGGGACCAAGTATGCGTTTCGCACGGCGCTCTGCCTCGAGACGCAACGTTTCCCCGATTCCCCCAACAAGCCTGACTTCCCGTCAGCGGTTCTTCGCCCGGGCGAGACCTACCGGCACACGATGGTCCACCGCTTCTATACGCGATAGAGGCAAACATCGCATCGGTGAGAAACCGATGCGGACCGTGACACACGGGCATGCGCGGAGCAGGTTAAGGAAGCTGTGTCGCGATTGACAGGTCTTTAAGGCTCCGAATAATGAGAGCCCGTGCGCACGATGGCAGGGCAGCCGGACGCAACAGCTTGCGACCCAAGCCCTGACAGGGTAACATATTAACAACGTGAGCCAATCATGCTAAAGTCAATCGAAGCGAGAATAGAGACAAACGGTCAGGTGGTTCTGCTGGAGTCCGTGCGCTTACCCCATGCGTGCCGTGCGATCGTGACAATCATCGAGGAGCCTGAGGTTTCCGAGACGGCTCTTCTAAGCGAGACAGTACTCGGCGAAGACTGGAACCGGGTGGAGGAGGACGAAGCGTGGTCTCACCTTCAGCAGGCTCGGTAGTTCTCGTCGCCTTCCCCTTTTCGGACCTGTCAGACAGCAAGCTGCCGCCCGCCATTGTCATCGCTTCCGCCGGGCGAGGCGATTGGATTCTTTGTTAGGTCACCGGCAATCCATACGCGGATCCGAAAGCCATAGAGATCCGCGATGCGGACTTCGCGTCGGGATCGCTGCAACGGGTAAGCTTCGCCCGTCCAGGCAAGTTGTTCACATCCAACACATCGTTGATGAGAGCTGAAGTCGGTCACCTCAAGCAGTCAACTCTGACGAAATTGCTCGATGCTGTGGTCGCGCTGCTCAAGGGAACCGGAAGAGAGCATCCACGAAGCGAACCAAGCATGGGGTCGTGAAGCTCGCGCTTCGCCGGGCGTTCGGTTCTCATGCTGCGCCTTTCCGTGGCACAACGCCGTTTGAGCGACAAGTCGTCTGCGTAAGGGGTGCGCGGCCATGGCGATGCAGACAGCTCGCCGCCGTGAAGTCGAGGGTGACTTGACCATCACGCTTCGTGATGTCATTTTTTCACCCCTCAAAGCCTCGCGCTCCTCGCGTCCCAGGCACTCGCATGGCGACTCGAGATCGGCGTCATGACTGCTCGGGTTTCGGGCCGGCTTCCTCGCCGCAGAGGAACAGGAGCTCGTCCCAGCGGCGGTCAATGTCTCTCTGGATTTCCTCGAGGAGGTGCTTATTCTGTGGCTTGAGGATATGCTGGAAACGCCGCTGGAGTTTCATCCACTCCTCGATGGGGACGTGTTTTTTCGGCTTGTAGTTGAGCTTCCACTTGCCATTCTCGACTTCGTAAAGGGGCCAGAAGCGGGTCTCGACGGCGAGGTTGGTGACCTCGAGCGATTCCTGCGGCTCGCACCGCCATCCCCGGAAGCACGACGAGAGGATGTTTAGGAACTTGGGTCCTTTGATCTCCATAGCTTTCTGGACCTTGGTCATCAGGTCCCGCCAGCGGTCGGGGGTGGACTGGGCGACGTAGGGTATGTCGTGCGCCGCCATGATTTTGGTGAGGTCCTTGCGGAACTGCGTTTTCCCCGGGATCACCCTACCCGCGGGGGAGGTGGAAGTCGCGGCGCCCCTCGGGGTCGAGCCGGAGCGCTGAATCCCGGTGTTCATGTAAGCTTGATTGTCGTAGCAGACGTAGAGCATATCGTGCCCTCGCTCCATCGCTCCGGAGAGGGCTTGGAAACCGATGTCGTACGTCCCGCCGTCACCGCCAAACGCGATGAACTTGATGTCTTTGTTCCCGGACTCGCCGGGGAGCTTTCCCTGCTTCTTGAGGGACAGATAGGCCGCCTCGACGCCGCTCATGACCGCAGCGGAGTTCTCAAATGCGCAGTGGATATACGGGACACGCCAGGCGCTGTAGGGAAAGATGGTCGTCGCCACCTCGAGGCACCCCGTCGCGAAGGAAATGACGACGGGCTGCTCCACCGCCATCAACACTTCCTTAATCGCGATGATGCTGCCGCAACCGGCGCACGCGCGATGTCCCGGCGCCACGCGGCTCTCTCTATGGGAAAGTTCTTTCAGCTTGATTGCCATTTTTTTTCCTCCTGTATTTTCACCGCAGAGAGCGCTCGGCTTGCGAGTGAAAGGTGTCTCGCTCAAGAAACCCGTCTCTGCGTGCTCTGCGCTCTCCGCGGTTCATGTTCGCTCCACACTCCGATTATTCACGCACGCCGATGTAGTAAGCCTGCTCGGCGTATTTCCCATCCTTCATGTCCTGAAATACCGATTTCATCATGTCTATGTCAATGTCTCTTCCGCCGAGGCCGTAGATGTAATTGCTGATCTTGGCGGAAGAATGCCCGTAAACAGCCGCCCGGATTTCCGAGAAGACCGGTCCCCCGATGGAGTTGACGCCATCGGCCCTGTCCATCACGGCGATTCCTTTCGCGTGGCTGAGCGCGGCGATCAGCTCCTCGGCAGGGAAAGGTCGGAAGACTCGCAGTTTCAGCAGCCCGACTTTTTCCCCGGCGTCGCGCAGTTCGTCCACCGCGGCTTTTGCGGTGCCGGCGGCGGAACCGAGGCAGACCATGATGTGCTCAGCATCCTGTGTGAAGTATTCATCGAACGGCCCGTATTTCCGCCCGGAGAGGAGCTCGTACTCCCCGGCAACTCTCTGGATCACGGGCTTGCAGTTACGCATGGCTTCCGCTTCCTGCCGTTTGTGCTCGAAGTAGTAATCCTGGAGGTCGAGAGGGCCGTAGGTGACGGGGTGATCCAGATCGAGAAGCGGACGGTCTGCGACATAGGGACCGATGAACTCCTTGACCTCATGGTCCTCGAGAACCTCCACTCGCTCGACGGTGTGGCTGAGGATGAACCCGTCGTAGCAGACCATCACCGGCAGGAGCACGTCTTTGTCCTCGGCGATCTTCACCGCCTGGACGACGTTGTCGTAAACCTCCTGGCAGTTCTCGCAGTAAAGCTGAATCCAGCCGGTGTCGCGGGCGCCCATGGAGTCGGAATGGTCGCAGTGAATGTTGATGGGGGCGCTGAGGGCCCTGTTCACCAACGGCATGACAATGGGCTGGCGCAGCGCAGCCGCGATGTAAAGAATCTCCCACATCAGCGCCATCCCCTGTGAAGAAGTGGCGGTCATGACCCGTGCCCCCGCCGCCGAGGCGCCCACACAGGCGCTCATGGCGCTGTGCTCGGACTCGACGAGAATCAGTTCCGTGGGAACGACCCCGTCCGCGACGTAGTCGGCGAACCTATGCATCAGCTCCGTCTGCGGCGTGATGGGATAAGCCGCCACCACGTCCGGAGCGATCTGACGCATGGCTTCGGCGCCGGCTTCGTTTCCTGTCAATGGCAAAACCTTGCTCATGCTTCCTCCTGAATGTGGAAACCGCAGGTCCACACGGATGAACACGGACGAACACGGACTGATCTGCGTTTATCTGCGTTCATCTGCGGTTCTATTTTGCTTTCTCCCGGGCTTCCTCAATGGCCTTGACCCCGCGCTCGTCGGCGGGGATTTTGTCTTTCTCGCTTTCCAACACCATCTCGATGGCGTCCACGGGGCAAATCTCCTCGCAGATGCCGCACCCCTTGCAGTGCATGTAGTCGTAGCCAGCCATCTCTTCGCCTTCCGCGTAGATGGCGGAATCGGGGCAAAGCAGCCAACAGCGCATGCAGTTGATGCACTTCGCCTTGTCCACAACCGGCCGATACGTCCGCCACGAGCCGGTCTCGTATTCGACGGAATTCCCGCCCTGTAGGATTTTCCCTCCAATCGGAAGCTCTCTCCAACCTTTCTCAGGCATCTTGGCCCTTCACCTCCTCGTATGCTCGGTTTATCGCTCGGATGTTTTTTTCCACGACTTCCTTGCCGAACTTGCCAGAAAAACTCTTGCGCAACCCCTCAATCACATTGTCGAGTTGAACCAATGCTGTTGCCTTCACGAGGGCGCCGACCATCGGCATGTTCGGGATGGGGCGACCCAATTCGTCGAGGGAGATGCGCGTCGCGTCCACGGTGTACACCTTGTATCCCTGGATGCCATATTGCTTTCTCGCTTCCTCGGGGGTCATAGGCGTGTTGATGATGATGACTCCGTCGTGCGGCAGCCCCTCGAGGACGTTCACGGGACCGAAGAGCGTCGGGTCAACGATGATCAGCACATTCGGCGCGTACACCGCGGAGTGCAGCTTGATCGGATTCGAACTGACCCGCGTGTAGCTCCGCATGGGGGCGCCGGAGCGTTCCGGGCCATACTCGGGAAACGCCTGGCTGTACTTCCCCTCTGCGATGGCGACCTGCGTGAAGAAATCGGCAGCGGTCTTCGCCCCTTGCCCGCCACGCGAGTGCCATCGCATCTGAATCATGTCGTCTTTTTTCGCCATGTTCCTCCTTCCTCCGAACGGATTTGAAACAACAAGGCCTATCCTTTCGGTGCAATTGACCGCAAAATGCGTAGGGTAACCTCTCCGAGCCGGAGCGCTGCTCTGCGCGAGAAAACGACGTTTCGTAGTGTACCACAATTTAGCGCGGCGTTGAAGGGCAAAAAGGAGAATGATATCGGCGAGGCTAATCCCGCTTTTGTAAACGCGGCTGGGGCCCGAAAAACTTTCCTGGCTCCTCCCGCAAAGAGGCGTGTTTCACCGCTCTTCTCGGGCACAGCGCGCGGACCATTCAGGCGATTGGCGAGGCGCAAAACGCCCCGAACGCGCACTGAACTTGCGCCACAAATCACGGCCACGCCAAGAGCCGATTCGTTCTCTCTGTGTCCTCCGTGAGACAAAAATCCCTTGAGAGTCCGATGCCGGGACGCTAACATGGTTTTTCACACAGCAAAGCTGGTAAGGAGACAGAGCTTGCCTCGAGTATCCGGCGGCGCCAAGATGGCGCAGGAGGAGAGACATGCCAATGCTCATTTTCAAGAACGGTCCGAAGGCGGGGGAGGTTTACCGCCTCGGGCGGGGGACGGTGACGTGCGGCCGCGCTCCACAGAACCCGATTCAGGTTCTCGACGAGAAAGCCTCGAAGGTGCATTTTCAGATCAAGCCAGTGGAGGATGCGTATGAAGTGACCGACCTGAAAAGCACCAACAGGCTTTTCGTGAACGGCACGCGAGTCACCTGCTGCTGCCTGAAGGACTGGGACGAGATTCTTGTCGGAGATACGATATTGGCGTACCTGGCGTCGGACGTGGACCTGGACCATCTCCCCGACGGCTTTCCAAAGCAGAAAATCGCGTCCATGAGGACGCGCATCGAGGAGACGGTCTGGGAGCGCCCGAAGAAGAAGCCCGAGTCCCTTACTGACTGGATGAAGGATCGGGATTGAAACAGGTCAGAGCCGAGGTACGTCCTGCATGCGCGGTCAACTTTCTTGTTCAGATTTGACGTTCCCGGCAGTCCACGGACGGTTGCCCTTCTATCAACGAGTGCCGGAGTGTTCCAAAAAGGGTCGCGTACTTCTTCGTCCATCCCCGTCCATTTGGGCGAGGGGTCACTACGAAACGTTGTGAACCTGACAGGTGAGGTAGAAAATGAGTCGTCCTAAAAAGGAGAAAGTTCGCCAAGCAGTTCGCAAAAGGTATGGCGAAATAGCAAAAGCGGGCACTGCCGGATGTGGGTGTGCTCCTTCATCCTGCTGCGCCTCTGGAAAAAATCCAGCACCGGAGGACATCTCGCTCCGGCTCGGGTATTCCAGCGACGACGTGTCCAGCGTGCCCGAGGGCGCCAACATGGGCCTGGGCTGCGGGAATCCGCAGGCGATTGCCTCTCTGCAACCTGGGGAGACCGTCCTTGATTTGGGCAGCGGGGGCGGTTTTGACTGTTTCCTTGCTGCGAGAGCTGTCGGCGAGAGTGGCCACGTTATTGGCGTGGACATGACCCCGGAGATGATGAGCAAGGCGCGCGAGAACGCAGTGAAAGCGGGAGTGGGCAACGTGGAGTTTCGGTTGGGCGAGATCGAGAACTTGCCGGTTGCCGACAACTCGGTGCACGTCATTATCTCCAACTGCGTCATCAACCTTTCGCCGGACAAAGCAAAGGTGTACAAGGAGGCTTTTCGCGTACTGAAGAAGGGAGGAAGGCTGGCGATCTCGGATATCGTCGCCACGGCCCCGTTGCCCGAGGAGGTGAAAAGAGACCTTGCGCTTTACGCAGCGTGTGTGGCCGGTGCGGCACAGGTAGATGAATTGGAGTCAATGCTAAAACAGGCCGGATTCACCAGCATACGTGTGACGCCCAAGGACGAGAGCCGAGAGCTCATCCGCGAGTGGGCGCCGGGCAGGAGTATTGAGGACTTCATCGTTTCAGCAAACGTTGAGGCGGTCAAGCCGTGACGCCGTTCTCGGTTACCCTGCTCCGTGCCTCTTTTGTGTATTATGATGAATGGCACGAGGCCAAGATTGTCTCACTTACGGGGTTCAAGGAGACGTGTTGTTCTTGAATCCCGTTCTAAAAGTCTTAACAAGAAAGAGAAAATGAAAGGGGTGCAAGATGATCAGGAGAGTATCTGTTGTTCTCTCAATTGCGGTTTGGGTCTGTCTGTGTACACTCTGCTCAGCGGGCGAGCACAACAAGCTGTCGAAGGAGGAAGTCGCTGACGGGTGGATTCTTCTCTTCGACGGCGAGACGCTCTTCGGCTGGGAGACGCACGGCGAGTGCACGTGGAAAGTTGCGGAAGGCATCCTGATGTGCGACACAGGCAAGGACGGCTGGCTCGGCACGACGAGCGAGTCCACCGATTTCGTCCTCAAGCTCCAGTACCGCATCAGCGCCAACGGCAACAGCGGGGTCTTCTTCCGAGCGGACAAGGGACCGCAGCCCTGGGTCACCGGGTACGAGATGCAGATATGGGATAAGGACGAGAACAATCCCACAGGCAGCATTTACAACGTGAAGAAAGCCGAGCACCCGGGCGGCAAGCTCGTCACTGATGTTGAAAAGTGGCAGAACGTTGAGATCGCGGCGAATGGCGAGCGCATCACCGTGACGCTGAACGGGCAGAAGGTCGTGGACGGGAGCGATGGCAAACACAGCCGCGGAGTGATCGGCGTGCAGTATCACTATCCCGAAATGAAGATGGAAGTACAGGACGTGAAGCTCAAGCCGCTCGGTCAGAAGCCTATCTTCAACGGAAAGGACCTCACGGGCTGGAGCATCCTCCCCGATCACAGGTCGAAGTTCTCGGTCACGCCGGAGGGATGGCTCAACATCAAGGACGGAAACGGGCAGATTGAAACAGCAGACGTCTGGGACGATTTTGTTCTCCAGCTCGACATCATCTCCAACGGCAAGCATCTCAACAGCGGCGTATTCTTCCGGGGCGATAAGGGAGGCTTCTGGACAGGCTACGAGTCGCAGATTCGCAATCAGTGGGAGGGGGAAGACCGGACGAAGCCCGTGGACTTTGGGACAGGCGGCGTCTATTTCTACTCGCCCGCAAGGAAAGTTATCCCCAGCGACAACGAGTGGTTCACCAAGACCATCGTTGCGCACGGCAACCACATGGCGGTTTGGATCAACGGCTACATGGTCAGCGAGTACACGGACACCCGACCCGTCGGCAAGAATGCCCGTGAGAATTGCCGCCTCGAAGCTGGCACCATCAGCCTCCAAGGCCACGACCCGACGACCGACCTCTCCTTCCGCAACATCCGAATTGCGGCTTATCCGAAAAGAGATATCGCTAAATGAAGGTGTGAATCTTCCGACGGTCTTGCATCGTAAGGTTGTGGCGCAGGCATCTTGCCCGCATGCTGCAAGCGGGAAGCTTGCGCCACACCGCAGGTGGAAAAGTGTTTCACACGTTACGCGCTGACGCAGAAAGGGAGCAGAGGGTCTGCTCACGCGAATGGTGCTGAGGCTGGAATGCCGCCTTCGGGTTCAGGCTATGGGTGAGCTTCAAAGAACGGGACAAAAAGGATGAGAAGACTTTCGCTCGTCATAGCGGTTTGGTGCGTCACTTCAGTGGCGAACCCTACCGATAACAGTCCGTCCTGGAAGTTCGACCGCCAAGTCATCTGCGCAAATGTCCCGGGCGCCGACGAAGTGGTGTGCGGGGACATTGACGGGGACGGAAGAATAGACATCCTGTGCGCGCAGTCGGAGGGGCAACAGCTTCCTCTTCGCTGGTTCAAGAATCTCGGCGGCGACCCGCCCCGCTGGAAGATTTCTGAACGGATAAGCCCCGTTCATGCCGACTGGCAGGGGGAGGAGGGGTGGATGGGCTCGTGGCTGGGGGATTTGGACGGCGATGGAGACCTCGACGTGGTCTCAGGGGCAAAGGGCACTTTCTCTGGCGTTTCTCACCCGGTGTTTTGGTTTGAGAATTTGAAAGGGGATGGGAGCGCTTGGGCCGAGCATCTCCTGCCGGTGAACGGCGATTACATAGACAACAGCAGGACCGCGGACCTCAACGCGGACGGCCGCGATGACCTGATCATTCAGAAATACCATGGTGGGGGAGTGCATTATGTCGTCTGCCCGGCTCCTGCGGATGCGAGAAGGATTGAGAACTGGCGGTCTTGCAGGATTGGAGAGGGTGGAAGCGGCTTGTGCCTCGCTGACATAGATGGGGACAGATGCCTCGATGTCCTTGTGAACAACCAATGGCTCAGGAATCCGGGCCAGCCCGCTCAGGAGCGTTGGCCAGCATTTTCCATCGCCGATGCCCCGGAAGGAGTGAAAAATGCCGCTGGGGACTTCAATCGAGATGGAAGAATGGACATCGTCCTATCGAGCGAGGAGGGCAAAGGGATTTGGTGGTTTGAGGCGACTGCGGAGGCCGCGAACGGAAAGTGGATTCGCCATCCTATCGTCGAGGATTACATGGGCGTCCACACCCTCTGGGTTGCCGACTTTGACAGGAACGGTCGCCCGGACATCCTCGCAGCGGAAATGCACACGAAAGGCAAACACAGGGTAACGATCTTCCAGAATGCCGACGGTAATGGACAGAGGTGGGTCGAGCATACGATAGCGACGACCGGTTCCCATAACGCCGTCGCCTGCGACGTGAATGGCGACGGAATGCCCGATGTGGTGGGGTGCAATTTCGCCGATAGCGATAATCCGCTGGAGGTCTGGTATAACAGTCTGCGAGCACCTCTCCACGCCAAGACAGGAGGAAAGTGAATAACGCGCCAACGGAGAAATTCAGTTCCTGGCCGTTGAGAAGCTGGGCCGATTTCGCCTTGTATCCGGAAGCGAGGAGTTCTGGCGTTTCATCGGGCCTGTTGAGGATGTGGTGACAGACTTTTTTCCCTTTCCGGGTCGCAGGTCTGGCTCACTCAGCCCGCCGGATCAGAACGACCCAGTCTTCCGACGGTGGATCTGGTGGAGTTCCCAAATCCGTCCGCTCTTCGGCCGCAAAAACAGCTTTCTCTCGCTCGAAATTCCCGGTGCGTGGGTTGTACCACTGCTTCTCGAATTTCCCTTTTGCCGCCCGCAGGTCAAGAGAGGCCCCCTTGCTTGCGTCGGCCAGATATACCGCATAGACCTCGCCGATCTTTGCCAAGACCTGGCTTCTCGGGTCAGAAGCCGCGTCGCCGCTGAGGAGCTCATCGTGCGGCTCCATCTCATAGAAGGGGAGATTCTCCTCCATGAACTTTCGGGCGTACCACGTCGAGAGCCACAGGTCCTCGAACTGCCGGAAGTTCTCGGTATCCAACCGCTCGTAAAGAAAATGCTCGATGTGTCCACCGGAGAGAAGCGTCGGCCAGACAAGGTCCTTGCGCTGGTCGGCCTGGTTATCGGGCGTCGTCCAACGAACCTCGTCGAGGCAAATGGGGAGCGGTCGCCCCGCATCAGCGGTTTTCTTGCGCCACTTCTCGACTTCGCGCCCCCAACCCGCAATCTCCTTGTAGTACTGAAACGACGTGACGCTGAACCGCTTGTCTCCGAGGAAGGGGAGCCAGGCAGGTTCGGGATTCGTGCCCGCATGATGAACCGTGATCGGGTGGTCGTACGGGTCAACCGCCTGAATGTATTCCGCGAATTTCTTGACCCTCTCCGGGCCGAGGTTGAGGCCCAGATCGTATTCCTCGGAGATGTTCCACTCTAGGGCATTGTGGTGGGCGAACCGGGCAATCATCTCTCGATAGAAGAGCTTTCGCTCGACGCCCAACTCTGCGTTATCCAGTTCTCTCTTATTGGGCGCCTCCGCCTCGTTTAAGACGAAATGCAGGAAGATGCCTTTCCTCTGTGCGTGGTCAAAGACGATCTCCCACTGCTGGAGCTTGCTAATGTCGTAGTGCACATTGTCGTTTGAGGGGCTTCCCTCCGGATCAATCGGCCCGACGAAGGGCCACGCATCCTTCCCGTCGCCGCCGATGTTCATCGGGAGGAAGTAGATACAGTTGACGTTCTTCGACCCCAGATAGTTGAGGGCGCCGATGATGCCTTTTCCCGCGCCGTTGCCCCAGTCGGGGTCGCCCGGCTTCCAGTCTGCAATATGCCCCGCGTATTCGTGGCGCCCTTCCGGCGTGTTATGGAATCCTTTGTACGCGAGGAAGTTCTCGGGTTCGTCCGCACCCCCCTTAATCCAGTACGAGCCGTCGCGGAACTTCAGGTAATGCTTGCCGACATACTCGAGCCGCCCCCATTTGAGGAAACCCGGCGCGTCCGGGTCGCGCTCTGCGACATTGAACAAGCCGGCCGCACCATCGAAGTGAGTGGGTTTGCCCTCAGCGGGGTCAAGACTCACAGCGACTTCTTTGCCCGTCCGAAACGCGGCTTTGTATCGCCATTCACCCGCCTCATCCGGCGTGAATCGCACCCGCCAGACATTGCCCGTTCCACCGCCCTCCCCGTCACCGTCAAAAAACCCCGGCACATCGTTGCTGTTCCCGCTTGGTCCAGTGAACGTCACCTGCAGGCGATAATCCAGAAACGGATTCGGCGAGCCATCCGTTTCGCTCGTCTCCGGCCCACGGAAACTGAGCGTGACAGTGTGCCATTTTCTCAGCTCGCCGGAAACCACAGCGGGGCTTTCGCCCATGGCACGAGGCATCGGGGTAACGAAGCCAACCACTGCGATTGCGAGAGCCACCACGCGCGAATCGAAAGCTCTTCGTTTCATCGAGTACCCTTCCCCTTCAGCAGTTCAACAATTCGCTTGCGCTGCTTGTGCGAGGCGAAACACAACCCGTCGCGCCGCTTCAGCCAACCAAGTCCCTGAGAATCTTCATCGTCCTGGGAACGGCGGTCTTCGGGTCCTCTTTCTCCTCGTATTCGAGGGCGAAATAGCCGCGATAGCTGGCGTCCCGCAGAATCCCGATGATTCGCTTGAAGTCCGCGGGCTGGCCGCCGATGCTGACCTTCACGTGCGTCGTCACGGAGTAGGGGGCCATGACGGCGATGTCGCGGTACGGGTCGTCCGTTCGGAAATTGCCGGTATCCAGGTTCACGCCGAACCACTCGGATTTCACGCCCTGAACAATTGGAAGCATCTCCTTCGGGCTGGCGGTTATTCCGCCGTGATTTTCCATCGCCAGGAATACACCCTTCTTGCCGGAGTACTCGCAGCATTCCTCGATGACCTCGATTGTCCACTTCTGCGCCTGCTCCAGTTCGCCCCCCTTCGGCACATTCCCTCCGAAGACGCGAATGCACGGTGCCCCGAGCGCCGCGGAGTAATCCACCCATTGCTTGATTTGCGCGATGTTGTTATCGCGGGTCTCGCCCGGCGGATGACAGAAATTGTTCCCGACGGCCGTCCCTGAAATGTCGAGTCCCAGGAGGAACGCCTTCTGCTTCAGGTGATTGAGGTACTCCGGCGTGATTTCCCGGGGGAAGTAATATGCTGTCAGCTCCACGCCATCCAGCCCCATCTCCGCTGCGGTCTCGATGAAATCGTCGAGCGTCATCGTTCGGTTCTCCCCGGAAAGGAACTGCCGGTAAGAATACGCGCAGCAACTCAGCTTCAGCCGACCGCCGCCCTTGCGAACAATCGGCTCAATACCCCCACTTGTTCGCGATGCCAAGGCGGCCGCTGCTGCTCCCGCACCAATCAATATCCCATTGCGAAAAAACTCTCGCCTTGTCTGATCTGATGTCATGCTGTCTCTCCTGTTCAATCCGTGGCGTGTAAGGCAAGCGAACAATTCAGAATCGCATGTCCCGCACTATAACCGAGGAAGCCTGCGAAGGCAAGTTACCTGCGACACAACAACGGGGTGACCGCTGGAAGCCGCATCGTCACGGCACAACCGCTCGGACCACACCGCCGATGATTTTGTCTTGAACCGTATTGAACGATTCGCTCGTGCGGTCGGTGCCGCCAATCCGAACAACGACCATGTCCAGCGATGGCACGACGAAGATGTGATTATTGGCGGCGCCGGAGGCGCCGTACGTGTCCGGCGGTGCGGAGGGCATTCTTTCCCGGCCAGGATTAACAACGACAAGAAGCCCATAGCCCGAATAGTATGGATTGTACGGAGATGGCTTCCTCATCGCCTCGGCGTACCACTCGGGAATGATTTGTCTGTCCTTCCATTTGCCGAGGTGCAAGAGCAGGTAGCCGAATCGCAGGGCATCCCTCGGCCTGGGCTGGATACCTCCCTGGGCTTTCGTGTGGCGGCTGCCGTCGGGCTCGGGCGGATTGTCATACCATTTCCATCCCTCCCAGCCGATGGGGGCGAAGACTTTCTCACCGAGGTAGTCCGCGACTTCCTTGCCGGTCAGATGGCGAACCATTGCCCCCAAAATGAGGACTCCTCCGGAGGCATAGGAATACCCGCCGCCCGGCTCTGTCCAGAGGGTTCCTGCGCTCGTGCCGCCCCAGTCGGCGTTCCCGAACGCAACGTCATCGGGAAAGCTCCCATCCGGTCCGGCAGGGTCAATCGTGAGTTTGCCATCGGGACCATAACACGGATTGTTGCCGCGAATTCCGGACGTGTGTGACAGCAGTTGCCCGAGATTGATTTCCGCCTTCCGCGGGTCGGTCAAGGGAAACGCCTCTTTTGGCAGGTACTTCGGATCGTACACGAGTTGGTCGAGCTTCTCCGGGAACAAGTCGCGCTTCTCGTTCATCAGAACAGCCACCGCGACGCCCGTAAAAGCTTTCCCGCACGAGTGCATGTCCTCGTTGGAGGTGGGAGTAACCCCGCCCTGGTATCTCTCGTAGCAGAGCCATCCGTGCCGGACAACGAGCAGCGACGAGTTATCGTCCAGACTTTTGACGTAATCCCACGCTTCGTCAAGCTTCTTCAGGTCCATGCCGGCGAGCCGCCGGACCTCCTCCGGGTCTGTCACAACACGCCATCCGCCCTTGTTCTCCGGCGGCGGAAAATAGGCTTTTGGGGGTTCGGCCGCCTCAGCGCTGGACGCGACGTTGCCGACACTCGCTGCCAGAAGAAATCCAATCATACGAAGGCGCAGTCCTTTCCTCACACTCACTTTTCTCACCGTTCCCAACTTGCTTTGTCTGAGGTCATTTCCTTTCCGACGCATACGGAGACGCCGACATCGTCCTTCTACGCCCTGCACCTGTGGCACGGTTTGAAGCCCGCAGCGAGGGCTTCCAGCCGCGTAAGCCTCCGCAACTCGGTCATGAATATACAGTCTTCTCGATGGAAGTGCCCACCTCCCTTGCGGATGAACGCCTGGCCGTCGGGGTCGGATACCTGTGGATTGCATAGGGGACATGGCTGCAAGCATTCCTGGCGAGCCTGCGACTGGGGAATCGAGCGGACATCGTGCAGGTAGGGGCAAGAGTCGGTGTGAAAGTGTTGTCCGCCGATGCGCAGATATACGGTCGGAGCACCGCCCAATCCAAACCGCTCGTTGCGTCGTGCAATAAAGTGGACGGAGACAGACGACAGGCACACCCCGGCAACAAGAAAAACTCCGCCGGCAACAAAACAGGCCTTCCGGAATGTCCAGTCCCGGCTGGCATCCTCGTCACTGGGAACGCGCTTGTACACTGTGACACCCGCGCTGTCCTTCCCGCGAGCCTCATACTTCATGGCAGGCTTCGGGGCCAGGCAAAACAGGACAAGCGCACTCCCCAACAACAGCAGACCAAAAACAAGGAGTAGAAGAATTCGGGATAACCGCATAGTGGCGCTCCCCTCAATTCTTGCGTGCGCGAGAACTCCTATAGACAAACCCCACCAGAGCACTGAAACACCCACCGTGCCCGGGGACTCTCGAGATCCTCAAGGGAACTCGAATGAAAATCTATCCCACGTAGCCTAATCTGTCAACGCCGGATATTGCCTGTGCCTCTGGGGAACAATGGGAGATGGGCGATGGAAGGAAGAGGTTGGAGGGAGAGCGGGGATGGGAGTAATGAGAGGGCGTGGGGGCTTGGAGTGCTGGGGTGGAGCGGGTAGAGTAGAACTGATTTGCAGCGGGAGCTGGAGCAGGCGTTGACCGAAGACTCAGGAAGTATCGAGGCGTATCTGATCCCGCCGAAGGCGGGACAAGGGATCGAAGGCGTCAGCTGAGATGTGGAAATAGCGGGAGCGCTCCAAGAGGCGTCGAGTGTTTTTGCTCTTGACATGAGAAGGGAATCCGGCTTATCCTATTTCTTGAAATACACTGCCTGAGGCAGGCGCGGGCGGTTAGCTCAGTTGGGAGAGCGCATGCCTTACAAGCATGAGGTCGTGGGTTCAAATCCCGCATCGCCCAAATGGTTTTTCAGAAAACCGGCGCAAACCGGTATTTCTACCCGCAATTGTTTCCCACCTTGTGGGCAAGCGGGGGCGTAGCTCAATTGGTTAGAGTACCAGACTGTCGATCTGGGTGTTGCGGGTTCGAGTCCCGTCGCTCCCGCCATTCTTTCTGTTCTTCGCGCCAAAGGCGCTATTCTGCACCGCCGCTACCGGATAGGCAGCCACCGGCGCAGTTCCCGCAAGCGAGGGCGCGGTGCCGTGCTGCCTCCAATCTTAGGAACCAGACTTCGTCAGCCCGCACGATTAAACTTCCTCTCAAGATTCCGCGTTCTATTCGTACAGTCGAACGGTGCGAATACTCCGTCTTCTCTCAGGAGCATTGCCCTCGAGGCTTGAGCAACGTGTGGCGCATACGCTTCGACTGAAAGAGAGTTTGACGCCCGGATAGTCATCGCGTACAGTACCGCAACTTATGGTTTGCCAGGGCGCCAAGATGGGTTTCACCGGGTGAGAACAACCCCAACCCTGGGGGCCTCACCGAAATCGTTCTGTGGAAAGGAGGAAGAAAGGTGTTGAAGAAAAATCTCTGGATCAGTGTCGCTGTGGCTTTGATGGCGGGAGTCGCAGGTCTCGTTGTTCTGGTGACGGCGAGTCGGCTCGGGGCGGAGGGCGGCCGGCCGCCTCGAGGGGCTGGCCCTTCCCGGCAGGGTGCGGTTCAAGGGGAGGACCCTGCGCCTGTCCCGGGTTCTGAAGTCGAGAAGAAGATTCTGGCCGTGCTCGACGATATGTTGCTGAACCAGCGCCGTGGTATGATGAACGTTTCGCCAGAAGATGGCCGGCTGCTGCGCCTTCTCACGGAGGCTGTGGGCGCCAAGCACGTTGTCGAGATCGGCACATCGAACGGCTACTCGGGCATCTGGTTCTGCCTGGCTCTTCGCACAACGGGCGGCAAGCTAACCACACATGAGATTGACGAAGGTCGTGCTTCTCTCGCCCGCGAGAACTTCAAGCGAGCCGGTGTTGCCGACATCGTGACCCTCGTCATGGGCGATGCCCACGAGACGGTAAAGAACGTCAAGGAGCCCATAGACATCCTGTTCCTCGACGCGGACAAGCCTGGTTACAATGACTACCTGAATAAGCTCCTTCCGCTGGTGCGGCCCGGCGGGCTGATTCTCGCCCACAACACGAGCATGGGGCGGCAGATGGAGGACTACCTTACAGCCATCACCACAAATCCCAAGCTCGATACGCTGTTCGTTTACAAGGAGGGGGCAGGCATCGCCGTGACTCTCAAGAAACGGGAGAGCAAGTAGCGCTACCACCCCGGAACCAGGAACAACAGAACACTGCTGTACCGAGGCGACTATGCAAGCAACTCCGAGAAAAGAGCTGTCACTGTTCGATTCCACGTGCATCATCGTGGGAATCATCATCGGGGCGGGCATCTACGAGACGGCGCCGATGGTCGCGGCGGGCGTGGGCGGCTGGGCGGGTGTACTGGGTATCTGGCTGGCGGGAGGCGTCCTTGCGCTGGCGGGCGCCTTGTGCTACGCGGAACTCGCCACCGCCTATCCGCGTGAAGGAGGCGACTATGTTTACCTGACCCGGGCGTACGGAGGATGGGCGGGTTATCTTTTCGGTTGGTCGCAATTGGCCGTGGTCCGGCCGGGCGACATTGCCCTCATGGCTTTTGTGTTTGGGAGGTACGCGGAGAGGCTGTACGCCCCCTTTGAGAACAGCCGCCTGGTTTATGCCGCACTGGCGGTGGCCTCTCTGACAGCAATTAACATAATGGGAGTGAAAGAGGGGAAAAGAACGCAGAACCTCCTGACAGTCGTCAAAGCCCTGGGTCTTGCGGCGATTGTGGTCATTGGCTTCTTGACCCCAACACAACCCCGAACGTCGCCGGAGGCTGGTGCGTTCACGTTCGGCGGACTGAAGCTCGCTCTCATTCTGGTCCTCTTTACCTTTGGAGGGTGGAATGAGATGGCGTATGTCGCGGCGGAGGTCAGGCGCCCCGAGCGAAACATTGTCCGTGCCTTGGTTATTGGGACGGTGGCCGTGACGGCACTCTACCTTCTGGCCAACGGCGCCTTTTTGAAGGTACTGGGCTACACGGGACTGGTCAACAGCGAAGCGATTGCCGAAGACACAATCGCGGCGGTGCTTCCGAAGTTCGCGGGCAGAGCGATCAGTATCCTTATCTGCATCTCCACGCTCGGAGCGGTCAATGGCCTTGTCTTCACAGGGTCACGCATTTCCTACGCGCTGGGCGCCGAACACCGAGCGTTTCGTTTGCTGGGGAAATGGGATGAACAGCGAAGTACGCCCGCTCCCGCCCTCATTGTCCAGGGATGCCTGAGCCTTGCGATTGTTCTCATTGCCGGGTCCTTCGTGGACACCATTATCTACACGGCACCCGTCGTCTGGCTTTTCTTCCTCGGGACGGGGTTCTCGGTTTTTGCGTTGCGAAAAAAAGAGAGGCAGACGCCTCGGCCCTACAAGGTCACCGGGTATCCGGCAACTACTTTACTCTTTTGTGCAGCCACCATTTTCATGATATATAACTCCGTCTCGTACGCTCGGGCAGTCAAGCCGACTGCCCTGCTTGTTTCGGGGGCAACGCTGTTGACGGGTGCCATAGTGTTCTGGCTGACGGAGCCTCGCGGTGCGAATGCGAAATCAGGGTAGATCGGATGGTCTTCCTAGAAGATTTCTCGAAGTTTCTGCTTTTCGTTCATCTCCTGGGTGCATTTGTCCTCGCGGGATGCCTTGGACACAACCTCTTCATCATCGTGCAGTACTGGCGAGGGAGTTAAGGCAGATCTGCTGTACATAAACGCCGTCCACGCGGACAAAGGGGTGCGCAACAGCCATGGTCAGAGAACGGTCTTCATCGCCACCGCTTCACCATCCGAGGATCGCTTGCCTCATCGTTTCCCTTGCAGTGTCATTACTCTGTATCGCCGCAGTCAGCTCAATTGCTGCCGAGAAGAGAGGCGAGGAGCTGTACAACGGCGTTATCTTGCCTTCGACGTGGCCGCCGCGAGCCGAATCGCTTTCGCTTGACCCGTTAGAAACGCCCAATTACTTGGCTCACCCTCCCGCAGTCATTCCGATAGACGTCGGGCGGCAGCTCTTCGTGGACGATTTTCTTATCGAACAGACGACGTTAAAACGAACGTTCCACGCCGCGGAATACTATCCGGAGAATCCGGTCTTGAAGCCCGACAAGCCCTGGGAGCAAACGGGCGATAGCCCAACCGCGATGGTCTTCAGCGACGGCGTCTGGTACGACCCGCAGGACGAGTTGTTCAAGATGTGGTACATGGGCGGCTACGTCCGCTCGACATGCTACGCGGTGTCGCGGGACGGAATCCGCTGGGAGAAACCTGAGCTTGATGTGCAGCCCGGAACAAATGTCGTTCAGCTTGGCTACCGCGATTCGTGCACCGTCTGGTTGGACCTGGACGAGAAGAACGCTCAGAGGCGCTACAAGATGTTTCGCTCGCACGGTGACGGGGAATGGGCGCTGTCAATCTACTTCTCATCAGATGGGATTCACTGGGGAGACGCTGTCGCTCGCAGCGGCCCATGCGGAGATCGGACGACCGTCTTCTACAATCCCTTTCGCAAGGTCTGTGTGTACAGCATTCGCGATGGGGCCGCGGGACTTGGGCGCATTCGTCGGTACCTGGAGCATCCGGACGTCCTGGAAGGATCACGCTGGAAACAAGGGGAGCCGGTGCTTTGGGTTGGCGCCGACCGACTCGATCCTCCCCGCCAGGACTTGAATACTCAGCCCCAGCTCTACAACCTCGATGCGGTGGCGTACGAAAGCATTCTGCTCGGCTTTTTCACCATCTGGCGAGGACAACCGACGAATCGCGCCAAGCCCAACGAAGTCCTTCTTGGGTTCAGTCGTGACGGTTTCCACTGGGATAGGCCCTGCCGCGACGCGTTCATTCCTGTGTCCGAACGTTACGGCGACTGGAACTGGGCCAACGTGCAATCGGCGGGCGGCGGCTGTCTCGTCGTGCAGGACGAGCTTTATTTCTACGTCAGCGCCAGAGCTGGAATTCCCGGCTCGCCAACGTCCGGGGTGTGCAGCACGGGCCTCGCCATTCTTCGTCGAGATGGATTTGCCTCCATGGATGCGGGCGAATCCTGGGGGACGCTTACCACGCGTCCGGTACGATTTACCGGCAAACGTTTGTTCGTGAACGTGGACACGGCAGATGGTGAACTCCGGGTTGAGGTTCTCGATCAGGAAGACCGCGTGATCTCGCCATTTTCGCGCGACAACTGTGTGCCCATCACCGCTGACAAGACGCTGCAACTTGTCGAATGGAAGGGTGCCTCTGACCTTTCCTCGCTGAGCGGTAAGACCGTGCGTTTCCGGTTCCATCTGAAAAGGGGACGCCTGTATTCCTTTTGGGTCAGCCCCGATCGTAGCGGTGCAAGCCACGGGTACGTGGCGGCCGGCGGCCCCGGATTCACGGGGCCGACCGACACGGTGGGCGTCGCCGCTCTCGAGCGCCGTTTCCTTCAGCCGAAACTCCCCTCGTTCTGGAAAGGGCGTGTGGAAGATGTTGAGGAGGCGGTCGCGAACGTGAAACGAGGGACAGCTCAAGTTATCGCGCGGTCACCCGGTGGGCGTCCCGTGCACCTTGTCGCTTATGGTCCGAAGACTGTTTTTGATCGCCAGGCAAACTACGGCTCCGCGGCGGCTGCGGGCGATCCGGGTTTCTATGCGAGGAAGCCCGATGGGACGCCGCCCGCCGTGTTCATCATCGGACCACCACACGGGCAGGAGACGGAGGGAGTCGTTGGCCTTGTCAATCTGCTGGCGGTCGCGGAGCACGGGAAGGATTTGCGGGGGAAGGAATGGCCGCAACTGAAAGAAAGCCTTGACCGCTGCCGTGTCCTGATCGTCCCGCTGTCGAATCCGGACGGGCGGGCGCGATGTCCTTACGATAGTTTTGTCGGAATGTCGGTCGAAGAGATGACCAGAGTAGGGCAGGGGACGCGCAGAGACAGCACTCTTTACGGCTGGCCGGGCGCGAAGCGGGTCCACCCAATGAGAGGTGATGTCGGCCTTCTCGGCGCCTACTTCAACGATGACGGAATCAACCTCATGCACGACGATTTCTTCGAGCCGATGGCGGAGGAGACAAAAGCCCTGCTCCGCGTGGCACGCGAGGAGTCGCCGGATTACATCGTCAACCTTCACTCCCATGCGTCTCCTCCCATGATGGTTCCCACAAGTTACGTGCCCCGGTACTGCAAGGAGATAGAAGCTCGATTCGCCGAGAGGCTCATGGAACGATACCGGCAGGCAGGCTTGCCCGCCGCGAAGCCGCCGGTCCCCTCGGAAGATGGAACGGATTACCCACCGCCGTCATTTAATCTCACCAGCGCTCTTCATCATGTCTGTGGTGGCGTTTCCATGCTGTTCGAGTGCCCGCACGGGGTGAAGGAGACGAGATACCCCCAGGTGACGCACGACCAAATCTTGGACATCGAGCTGATGCTCTATGAGGAACTGCTTCGGTTCGCCCTCGAAACGCCCAGGCTGGAAAAAGAACAAGCGAAATGATGCGCGAAGGGACTTCCTTATCTGCTGTGGCGACCCGTTGTGACGGGGGGACCTAAGGTCGCGGTGACAGGTTCTGTCGCAAAATGAATCGAGGTTAGGGACCACCGAAAACTGGAGGACGGTGTATGAAGCGGCGGTCGTTCTTGAAGCTCGTCGGCGGCGCTGGCGCGTCCGTTGTTTGGGCGCGAAATCCCTCGTTCACAGAGATCAGCACGTTGCCGGAAGAATCTCGCGATGTCCCCATCAACGCAGCCCGATTACAGAACCGGAATCAGAACCGTTCGACGGTTGTCTGCCAGCATGGCATGGTCTGCACGAGCCAGCCTCTCGCGAGCATGGCAGGCGTGGACATTCTCAAAGCAGGCGGCAATGCGATTGACGCAGCGGTCTGTGCGAACGCCATGCTCAGCGTCGTCGAGCCGATGATGTGCGGCCCTGGCGGCGACCTCTTTGCCATTGTCTGGAGCGAGAAGGAGCAGAGACTGTTCGGGCTTAATGCGAGCGGTCGTTCTCCCTGTGATTGGAACCTCGACCGCGCAGCGGCGCTCGGACTCAGCGAGATTCCCGCCTATAGCCCGCTTTCCTGGAGCGTCCCGGGCTGCGTGAGCGGTTGGGAAGCGCTCCTTCGGAGGCTCGGAAAACTGAGCCTCGCGAGGGTACTTGAATCGGCAATTTCTTACTCCCGGGAGGGTTTTCCGGTCTCGCCGATCATCGCCCGCAGTTGGTCTGTGGATGCGGAGAAACACCCGACGGCGGCAAAGACCTTCATGCCGGAGGGCAAGCCGTTGCGCTTTGGAGATATGTTCCGAAATCCTGACCTCGCTCAGTTCTTTGAGCGTCTCGCACGGGACGGCGCGAGGTCTTTCTACGAAGGAGAAATCGCCGAAAGCATCGTGAGATTCTCGAAAGCCTATGGCGGCCGGTTCTCCATGCAAGACTTCCGCGACCACACAATCACATGGGTTGATCCGGTGAGCACAAGCTACCGTGGTTACGATGTGTGGGAACTTCCTCCTAACGGCCAGGGCATCGCCGTCCTCCAGATCCTCAACATGCTCGAGCATTTTGACATCTCTTCACTAAAGCCCAACACGGCGGAACATCTCCACCTTTTCATTGAAGCGAAGAAGCTCGCCTTCGAGGACCGCGCCATTTACTACGCGGATATGGAGTTCGCGGATGTGCCCTTGAAGGAGCTTATCTCCAAAGAGTACGGGCGGGAACGAGCCAAATTGATTGACCCCAAACGCGCCGCCCAAAAAGTCGCGCCCGGCAGGCTCCGAGGACCCTCCGACACAACTTACCTGACTGCCGCAGACAATGACGGCAACATGATCTCGCTCATTCAGAGCATCTCCCACGAATGGGGCTCGCGGTACGTGCCGGACGGTCTCGGCTTTTGCCTGCAAAACCGCGGGCAGCTCTTTTCGCTCAATCCGAAAGACCTCAACAAACTGGAACCCCACAAGCGACCCTTCCACACCATCATTCCCGCGTTTGTGACCAGAGACGGTAACCCCGTCTTCTCCTTCGGCGTGATGGGCGGGCCCTTCCAGCCCCAGGGACATGCCCAGGTGCTCATGAACATCATTGACTTCGGCATGTCGCCTCAGCAGGCGGGCGAGCAACCGCGCGTGGAGCACTACGAAAGCTCGGAGCCCACAGGGAGCAAAATGGTTGGAGGCGGCAGCGTCGGTTTTGAACGGGGGATACCCGACGATGTCAAACTAAAACTCGCCGAGATGGGTCACAAAATCAGGCCCGGCATCGGTGCCTTCGGCGGCTACCAGGGCATCTGGCGAAAGGAGAATCCGCGCCGCTACTTCGGGGCTTCCGATCCCCGCAAAGACGGCTGCGCGATAGGATATTGACACCTGGGCGACCAAACCTAATCCGCCGCTACCTGCATGGATAAGAAGTGGGAGTAAGTCTTGGATTTCACATTCTGGCATCATTTCGCCGCGGGTGACTGCGTGATCGCCTCACCAACCTTGCGGAGGAAAGCACTGTACACAGCGTCAGTTATGGCCCCGTCAGTACCCTCGTCAAGGCCCAGGCGGACGATGACCATGTTCCATTCCGGAACGACGAACATGTCGTTGTTGTTGTAGCCGCTGGCAGAGTACGCGCCGATTGGGGCGTCCGGCCATTTGCGATTGCCGTCGGGATTGACGCCGTTGACCCACCAGTTGAAGCTATACACGCCCCGTCCGTCTATGCCGCTCTCCGGATGACCCCACGGCAGGGAAGCCGGCACTTGCACCTTCGTTGCTGTATTTACCCACGAAGCGCTGAGCAACTGCCTGCCATTCCAGTTGCCCCGGTTGAGAAACAGGTGCCCGAAGCGGGCCAGCTCTCGCGCGGAAATGAAGACGTGTTTGTCGCTGTTGCCGGAGCCCCCATTCACAACAATTCCCTCCACTTCTCCAAAATCGCCCCAATCCCACTTTGCTCGATTCATACCAATAGCATCGGCGACTCTCCGCTTGAACAGGTCCTCGATTGGCTCGCTGGCGATGCGGGTCAGGACGCTCGCGAACTGGTTCATGGCGGAGTCCCAGTAAGCGTATTTCGAACCAGGTGGGGAGAACAAAGGTGTCGCAGCAGGAGTGAACGGCGTCGGGCTTGGCCCGTGCGCGTAGCCTCCGCGCGGCTCGTCGCCCATCGCGTAATAGCCGGATGTCATCGTTGTGAAATGCCGGAGCGTAACGGCTGAATAGGCTTTCACCATGCTGGGCAGGCAATCCTTTGCCAGCGTATCAAGGGTGCACTTTCCGTCGTCGATGAGGAGACCGAGGACGGTGCTGGTGAACGACTTCGTGAGTGACCAGACGCCGTGCACCTTGTCAATGTTGTCCCCTCTCCAGATCATGTAGCCGTTTCGGATGATGACGAGCTCCCTGATGTCGTCCCGACCCGAGTTGCTCCCTAAATAGCGCACGGCAGCGGCGAGCTTCGCAGAGTCGAGGCCTTGGGACTCCGGCGTCGCTTCCTCCCAGTCTTTTCCGGGAAAGACGACCGGGTGAGAGGGTATGCCGCTGACATCCTCCGCTTTGTCGCTCGCGCGGTCGGCTGCAACCGCGAACGTCACTTTTCTGACCGAAAAGCTGTCTTCTCCCGAAAACACTAAGTAGAGCGTCCTGCCGTCCGAGCTCATCCACTTCGTCGGGAAGGAACTTGTCTCGCCAGGACCGACATCCCAGTCGAGGGTGAAGAAGACGGTCGTCCAGGGACCCCAGGGCTCCGGGGCGTCGTAGATGGCGAAACCGCCGCGGTAACGCATATCTCCACCGGGGATTGTCTGGCACCAGAGATAGCGTTTGAGTCCCGCGTTGTAACTGATTCCCGAGCGATAGCATCTGCCTGGGTCCTCAAACACCGCGCTGCGTTGCTTGATGTCTTTTGTCCAGAGGGGGCTCCTGCGCGAATTGAGGCTTTTGAAGAATTCGTAGGCTGACCGATTCAGGATCTGGTCTTTTGGCACGCGAGCCAAAACCATCCTATCGGCGGGAGTGTAAGCGCTGTCCGCGTCGTGCGAGTAAATGTAAACGTAGTCATCCCGCGCGCCGGCGTAATTCTTTCCGAACTTGAGAAATGTCGGGCAGCCGAAACTGATGCTGAACTTCCAATCGCACCACGACCAGGTCTTTGCATGGTCAGTGGACCAGGCGAGCTGAGCGTTGCCCGCGTTCCTGACCCACATGTACAGCACGTCGTCCACCATGAGCATCCCGCTGGCTTTCTTTCCAGATGCGCCGTCGCCTTTCTGCTCGCCAGTCGGTGAGCGGATGTTGATGCCCGAGAAGTCATCCGGCTGTCCGACGACTCTGGCGAAGCCGAGGCTCAATTTCTCCGGCGCCTTCGGATCGAAACCCCAGCCATCGCCGTAAGCGGTGTAGAGACTGTCGTCGTCGGCCCAGGTGAGGGGCCAGTTGTCGCTCCCTTTCGCTTTCCGGACGATTGTGTCTTTTGGCGCCCAGGTCACATCCTTGATCACCGGGCTGGCGGGGTAGGGGAGGGTCGGAGAAAGTTTTGAGGGGACCATTGAGGCAGGCTGCGCGGCGGCCTTTGTGGACAGCGTCAACACCATCAAGGTGGTAAGTGTTTTGAATACATTAGCCCTCATGTTTCTTCCTAACCGAAATCAACGGCAGGTATTGCTCTACTTGCTCTTTCTTCAGATCAGCGACGGGCCAGACAGCCGCATTGGCACAGCCCGCAGCCGTTCCCCAACGCAGACAATCTTCTGTTGGTAGATTCTGAGTCAAGCCATACACGATTCCGGCAATCAAGCAGTCGCCGGAGCCCACAGGCATGACTTCCTTTATCCTCCGCGGCTTGAGGACAAACGTCTCGCCCTTAAACGAAGCCCTGACGCCCTGTTTACCGAGGGTGATCACAACCAGCTCAATCCCCTTGTCGTGGAAATGTCGGAAGGCGGCGCGGAAATCCGCTGCGGTTCGGAGAGGCTTGCCGGTCGAGGACTCGTACTCGGCCCGGTTCGGCTTGATCATGAACGGAGACGCCTCGATTCCACGGAGGAACGCCTCGCCATACGTATCGAGAATAGTGAGGGTCTTGTTGTTGTGAGCCTCGCGGATGAGGTCCCGATAAATCGTGGAGAGGTTCGCGCCGGGCGCGCTTCCGGACAGTACGAGGATTTTCGCTTTTTGAATCGAGCCGATAGCCTTTCCCCTGAGTCGCTCGATTTCATCCCGCGTGATCGGTTCCCCTTCCTCGATAAGGGTCGTATTCAATTCGCGCGAAGTCTCGTGAATGCGGGTCGAAAAACGAGTCGGGCTATTGACCCAGAATGGGATCAACCCGATGCCTTCCAGTCTCACGAGGTCCGCGAATAGCTTCCCGGTATGCCCGCCGAGCATCACGAACGCCTTCGCCGGCAGACCGAAGTTCTTCAAAACCCGCGCGACGTTCACTCCCTTTCCCCCCGCAACCATCTCCTTCCGGTCCGTGCGCGAGATAACGCCCTTCCGGAGGCGCACCACAAAGAGCGTCCTGTCAATCAGCGGGTTAAGCGTGATAGTCACAATCATGAGAATGCACCTCTTCCGAAACAGGGCGTGTGTCCTCATAACGTAGCGGGCTGGAGAAGGAATGTCAACGGCGGCTGTGGCCGCCGGGGTCTGCCGCGTTTATTCAAAAACCATGCTGGCGAAGGAGACGATAGACTGCGTGGCGCCGTCCACGCTCTTCCCATATTTGAGGAGGCGGCCTTTTGCTCCCTCGACGAGGTTCAGGAGAACGTACATTGCGGGGAAGCCACAGATTCTTCGCTTGTTTTTGTCCGTGGCGACCGAGGCGAAGAAGGCAGCGGCGTCCACATTCTCCACGTGCTGGAGCATCTCCATGTCCTCTCGCTCAAGAAGGATTTCTTTCGAAGGGGTAAGCCGGCCGGAATCGCCGAATTTCTGCCCGATGTGCGCGAGGTCCACACCAGCGATGAAACACACCTTTCGCTTCGAGCGCTGCGCGGCGATCTTCAAAGCCTGGACGAAATCTCGCACGCGCGGGTCTTCAATTGGCTGACGATTCGCGCCGATCATCTCATCGAAGGACGAGCAGAGGATGGGGACAATGGAAATGTCTTTGTCGGGGAAAATGTATCGCAAGAAGACTGTTTGGAACTCGACCGAGTGCTCGCTGCGATGGGCGAACTCATCAGCGAAGAGGTCGCCGGGGTAGCTCTCCGTGAGGGCATCAACGAAGGCCTTGTCCGTCGGCAGGATGCCCAGGGGCGTCTCAAAATCTTTTGAAGTAACAGTGAAAAGATTAGTCATCGGGGCATGCCCGATCCCCAGTATCACGAAAACATCAGCGGGCGGAGAAGAGGCGAGTTGACTGTATGCCCATGCGAAACAGGTTCCCCCGGCGCGGAGGTCTATGTGCGGCGCCATGATAGCCTTGACGGTTTTCCGGCGACGTTTTTCAGGAAGGGCGCCCGGACCTTCCGGAGATGTGAAAAAATCGCCGAGGCATCGCCGGAGTTCTTCCGGATCGGCGGGGTAGGCCTGCCCGGCGTGAGACGCCGCACGGACCCCCGCCTTTCGGAATTCCTCCTCGATCTCGCCCTTGCGGCGGCGGAACTTCTCGTTGTCTAAGAAGAGGCTGCGATCGAGGTCGGAGAGGATTTTGTCCAGGTGCGAGGATAACAGAACAGTGCCGAAGCGCCGTGTGTACTCGTACTGAATGTCAACGAGAGAGCGGGTGCCGTCGCACAAAGCCATAATGAAGAACACATCCGGAGTTACGACAATCTGGCTGTCAGAGAAACCAGAAGGGTCAGAGATATGTATGAGCTCCTGCCTCTGGTGACGAACGACAGCGGGTTGAAGGGAGCGAAGTCTCGGGCGTTCACGGGAGGATGCGGTCATTTCTTCTCCCCAGTGTCGGCAGAGTCCCCTTGCGAGGACTGCTCAATAACCGTTCTGATGAAGCCTCGGAAGAGGGGATGAGCAACGGTGGGCTTCGACTTGAACTCGGGATGGAACTGGCAGCCAACAAACCAGGGATGCCCAACCAACTCCATAATTTCCGCGAGCTTCCCGTCGGGCGAGGCGCCGCTCACAAGAAGCCCGTTCTTCTCGAGGAGCTCGCGGTATTCGTTGTTCAGTTCGTACCGATGTCGGTGGCGCTCGCTGACCGACTCCTCACCGTAAGCGGAGAGAGTTTTTGTCCCCGAACGAAGAACGCACGGATAGGCGCCCAGGCGCATCGTTCCTCCGAGACGAACGACCTGCTTCTGCTCGGAAAGGAGGCTGATCACCGGATGAGGGGTCTCCGGCTTGAACTCCGTGCTGTCGGCGTCTTGCAGGCCGCAGACATTTCGGGCAAACTCAATCACTGCGCACTGCATTCCTAAGCACAGACCGAGGAAAGGAATTCGGTTCTCCCTCGCGTATCGGATGGCGGCAATCTTGCCCTCGATTCCCCTCTGACCGAATCCACCCGGAACAAGGACACCGTGCGCATTTCGAAGAAGCTCCTCCGGCCCCTTTTTCTCGATCTCCTCGGAATCAACCCGCAGGACGTTGACCTGCGAGTCGTTGCTGATGCCGGAATGGGCAATGGCTTCGTACACGCTCTTGTAGGCGTCCTGATGCTCGATATACTTGCCAACGACCGCGATGGTTACCGTGTGTTTCGGATGGCAGACCGTGTCAACGATTCTTTCCCACAGGGAGACGTCGCTGTCCGTGCATTTCAGTCCGAGCAGCCGAACAATGATGGCATCCACACCCTCTCTCCGGAGCATGAGGGGTAGCTCGTAGATGGTGTTGCGAACATCGGTTTCCTCGATGACTGCCTCCTCGGCCACACTACAGAAAAGCGCGATCTTGGCGCGGATTTCCTTATCGAGGTGCCGTTCGCTGCGGCAGATGAGGATGTCCGGCTGGACCCCGATCTCGCGGAGCTTGTTGACGCTATGCTGAGTCGGCTTGGTCTTGATCTCCTGCGCGGCGGGGATGTTGGGAACGTAGGTCAGGAGGATGTACAGCGTGTTTTCTTTTCCGAGCTCCAGACGAAGCTGTCGGATTGCCTCGAGAAACGGAAGCCCCTCAATGTCGCCCACGGTTCCACCCGCTTCCGTGATGACCACGTCCACGTCATCTCCCAGCGAGGTTATCCTTCGCTTGATCTCGTCGGTGATGTGAGGGACGACCTGGACGGTTTTACCGAGGTAGTCCCCTCTGCGCTCCCGGGAAATGACGGTTTCATAGACTTGTCCCGAGGTGGCGTTGTTTCGCTGGCTGAGGCGAAGGGAGGTGAACCTCTCATAATGGCCGAGGTCGAGGTCGGTCTCGGCCCCATCGTCTGTGACGTACACTTCGCCGTGCTGGTACGGGCTCATCGTGCCGGGGTCCACATTCAGGTACGGGTCGAACTTCA
Organism: bacterium; assembly: GCA_030691545.1. Lineage (GTDB taxonomy): Bacteria > Auribacterota > JABMQX01 > JABMQX01 > JABMQX01 > JAUYEE01. The sequence continues at coordinate 49,056 of JAUYEE010000233.1, forward strand.
GCATCGTGAGCTTCAGTCCCCGGTTCTCGAGAAGGGACGCGATGGACGCGGCGGTCAGTCCTTTTCCCAAAGACGAAATGACCCCGCCCGTTATGAAGATGAACTTTGACATACGATTTTCCTGACCTTTTCCAGATGTTCAGGGGTGTCCACGTTCAACGAGAAGTGCTCCACAACACCTACCTTGATTCGGTATCCGTTGTCAAGGGCGCGGAGTTGTTCCAGTTCCTCGGCAATCTCGAGTTTGGATGGAGGGAGTGTGACATACCGAAGCAGAAAATCCCTCCGGTAAGAGTAAATGCCGATGTGGCGATAGTAAGCCACGCCTTCCTTCAAGGCTCCTGTCTTGGAGTGGGGAAGGAACGCGCGAGAAAAGTAAAGGGCATATCCTTTCGCGTCGAAAACCACTTTCACAACCGCTCTATCGAAAAGCTCGTCTTCCGAATGTGTCTCAACGGCGAGCGTAGCCATTTCAGGAGCAGTGTCTTCGATGAGAAGCCTCGCAGCCGCGTCCACAATTGCCGGTTCAATGAGCGGTTCGTCCCCCTGAACGTTCACGATGATGTCGCAGTCGAGCTTGGCGGCCACTTCTGCACAGCGGTCTGTTCCGGAGCGATGCGATGTTGAGGTCATCACCGCGTTTCCGCCGAAAGATTGAACCACGTCAATGATTCGCTGATCGTCGGCTGCAACGATTAAGTCGGACAACAAGCTCGCCCTCGCAGCGCCCTCGTGTGTTCGCTGGATCATGGGCTTACCGCATATATCCGCGAGAAGCTTTGCCTCGAGGCGAGTGGAGCGGTATCTCGCCGGGATTATGCCAACGACCTTCAGTCTTGACTTCATCGGCGCTCTCCTGCTTTGAGAGACACGGAACAATCGCACCCTCCGTAACTCCTTACGGGCGCGTGCGGAAATATCCTGGGCCAGGGAGGCGGATGATCCACAAGAAACCTTGCCACTGCCAAGTTCAAGTACCTCTTTGGGTTGAGAATCGCTTCTCTTTGAGAGCCAGCGAGTTCCGTTAAGCTCAATACCGCGAGAAAGAGACCTTCCGCAGTCTCGCGCGATTCCTCTCCAAGGCGGCCGCAAATCAGTACGCTCGGGACGCCGAACTCTCGGGCCGTCCCGGCCACACCGAGAGGAGCCTTGCCGCTCGGCGTTTGACAATCGAAACTCCCCTCGCCGGTAATCATGAGGTCTGCGCCACGAACCTTGTCCCGCAGGCTGACGAGGTCAATGACTGCATCAATCCCGGGGACGATTTTCCCGTTGAGAAATGCAACGATGCCGGCGCCAAGCCCGCCGGCAGCGCCCGCGCCTGGGATTTCTGCGACATCAACGCCGAGGTCTCTCTTGATCACCTCTGACAAGTGAGCAAGGTTGCGCTCAAGCTCCTCCACCATTTCAGGGGTTGCGCCTTTCTGAGGAGCGAAGACCCTCGCTGCGCCATTCTCGCCCAAGAGCGGATTCGTCACGTCAGAAAGAGCTGTGATCTCCACCCCGCTGAGGTCAATCCTTCCGGAGAAGTCAATCCTGTGGAGCTGTGCAAGTCCTCCGCCGCCGAAAGAAATGTTCCTGCCTTTGTCGTCGAGGAACCTAACCCCCAGCACAGTGGCCATCCCAGCCCCGCCGTCAACGGTCGCGCTTCCGCCGATACCGATGAAGACCTTGCTGCATCCCTCTTCAATCGCCCGCCGGACGAGCTCCCCTGTTCCATACGTCGTGGTCACAAGCGGATTCCGCAGTTCTTCGGGCACCAGCGTCAGACCCGACGCTTGTGCCATCTCGATCACGGCCGTTTTGCCGTCATCGAGCACCGCGAAATCCGCCGTGATGTCGGCGAGCAAAGGAGACTTGACCGCCACCCTGATCCGCCGACCCGGCAGTGCCGCCAGAACCGCCTCGACAGTCCCGTCACCGCCATCGGCCATGGGGACTTCCACGATTTCCCATTCAGGATGAAGCTCGTGCATCCTGTCTGCGATAGCTCGTGCCACCTCAGCGGCGGCCAGAGTTCCTTTGAAAGCATTGGGCGCAATGACAACCTTCACAGTCGTTCCGTCATGCAAGCCGCAAGCACAATGGCAACCAGTGTTTTCCTGTCTTCGCTCGGAGATGCCAAACAACGCTTGAAAGGAGATCGCTCCCGCAGGATTCTGCGCATGTGGTACGGCCATAGAATCGCGTTACGATAGCGCAGATGAAGGCGTGTGTCAATTGGTTTCGGGGGTCCACAGCGATTCCGAAGGTTTTGATTTGGAAGGGTCGGACGGGGAGAGAATTGGTGGGTGTAAGGGCAGTACGCAGGCAGGGATGAGGGTTGGAGCAATTCAGGAGAGGAGATTCTGGGCTTGAGAGGGAAACGGGGGTAGAGGGGTTTGCGGTCGCGATTTGGGAAGGGGCGACAGAGTTGGGCATAGGGAAGTGAAGATAGAACGAGAGGCTAACTGGGAGGGGGCCACCAGTAATCCAGACGGAAGCAGGCGGCCATTTGGAGGGCCCAGAAGATGATGGGGCGATTTTGTCGAAGCTGGGGCTTGAGGTTGCGGAAGACGAAGCAATGGAAGACAGCGTGGGCGATGAAGAGAATGAGCCAGACAGCGAGGATGGCGTTGGGGTGATGGTGGAAGTAGTGGTCGGCGTGCCAGGAGTTGACGATTTCATTGAACCCCTGGTTTTCGATTTGCCAGCGGGCGTGACCGAAGCGAACGACGGAGGCGGTGGGGACTTGTTTTTGAGACAGCGTCGTGACCCAGGTCCAGTTGTGAACCTGAACGGAGGGGCTCCATTTCTTGCCGACGCGTTGTCGCGCGGTGGTGGACTCTATGGAGCGAACCACGCGCACCGGATGGTCCAGGCCCGTCCAGGAGGTGAACCCCTCCACGTCCCACTGCTCGAAGGTTGTTTGGCCCTTTTGGACAATGAAGGGCTTCTGCTGGCCGAACAGAGCTTCGGCGTCCACGAGGAGGTCGCGATGTTCGTCTTTGAGAACCATGATGGCCTCCTTGCCGTGCCTGCGCAATAGTCTGATGACGGGGGCCTGGGCGTACAGGGCATCGCCGGTCAGAATGTCGAAGCTGCGGGGGAAACGATGCA
>JAUYEE010000242.1 GCA_030691545.1 bacterium
TCGTCATCTGGACGGACCCGTCTGTGACCGAACACTACGTCGTGCAATCGGCGGGCGCCCCGGGAGCCGTTTGGAAAGCTGACACCGGTCTCCTGACCGCCCCGTGGTGGCAGAGCGGTGACCTGGGAAGCGAGAGAATAAGGTTCTTCCGGATTGAGGCTAAACCATGATTTGACTGTCGTGCCGACCCAACTATGCACTGACACCGGGGAAGCCGGCGTTTAGCAGGCTTCCCCGGCGACTTTTTCTCCTGCGCAATCCCAGAGTATACGTCGAGGCCCCCTCATGCTTGAAAAGCTTTCTCTTGTCTTCGCAAGGGCCATTCCTTTAGTATGCCGCCAAACATGCGACGCGTGCGAAGCCGATCGTGCCGTGTCCCATAGGAGAAAACAATCGGCGCCGAGGCATGGACTCGGGCAGGAGACGGCCTCGGACATGGGCATTTCGCGCTCAAGTCGCCTTTAGCGACGAACCGGCGGCTCGTCTATGAAAGACACACCTTTGCTTCAGATGAAGCGCATCAGCAAGTCCTTCCCGGGAGTGCAGGCTCTATCCGAGGTCTCCTTTGAGCTGCACGAGGGAGAAGTAGTAGGGCTGGTGGGGGAGAACGGCGCGGGAAAGAGCACGCTGATGAAAATCCTCTCCGGCGTGTATGCGCCTGACAGGGGTGAGATTTTGATTGACGGGCAGGCGGTTCGGTTTTCCTCACCGAAGGACGCTGAAAGGGCAGGCGTCGCAGTCATTTATCAAGAGCTGAGCCTTGTGCCGAGCGTTTCGGTGATGGAGAATGTCCTGATGGGGCGGGAGCCGCGCACCCGCTGGAAGACGGTTGACTGGCGAGAGATGGCGAGAGTTTCCTCGGAACTGTTGACGTTGCTGGACATGCCGATTGACGTCCGGCGGCCAGTCGAAGAATTCGGCGTGGCGGTTCAGCAGATGATCGAGATTGCGAAGGCGCTCTCGCTGAACGCGCGCATCCTTGTGATGGATGAGCCGACGAGCTCCCTGTCGGAGCACGAGACCAAACAGCTTTTCGACATCGTGCGGAAGCTCAAAGGCAAAGGGGTCGGCGTCGTGTACATCTCCCACAAGATGGAGGAGATTTACGAGATCGCGGACCGCATTACGGTGCTGCGAGACGGACAGCACGTTGGGACGGCGACCGCAGAAGAGCTTCCCTCAGAGAAAATGATTCAGTGGATGGTGGGAAGGAAGATAGACCAATTCTTTCCGAGCCGGACCCCCGAGATTGGCGAGGAACTCCTGAAGGTGTCCGGCTTGACGCTCCCGCAACCCGGGATGTCGGGCGTGAACCTCGTGAACAACGTCTCGTTTTCAGTGCACTCCGGCGAGATACTCGGTCTGGCGGGCCTGAGAGGAGCAGGCAACAGCCCTCTGCTCGGGGCAATCTTTGGAAGATATGGCCGGCGACCGAGGGGGGACATCCACATCCGAGGGGAGAAGGTGGAGATCACGTCCCCTCCTCAGGCAATTGCCCACGGAATGGCTTATCTGACGAACGACCGGAAAGCGTCGGGGCTTGTCCTGCCGATGTCGGTCCTCCATAACATGACGCTGGTGTCGCTGAGGGACATGACGCGGTTCGGCTGGCTCGACCCCCTCGTAGAGCAGCGGAGTGCCAGTGCCTACCGCGACTCGCTTTCAATCCGAACACCCTCGCTCCGAACGGAGGTCTCGACACTGAGCGGGGGAAATCAGCAGAAAGTGATCCTGGCGAAGTGGTTGATGAGCGAGCCCAGCATCCTGTTTCTGGACGAGCCGACCCGCGGGATTGACGTGGGGGCGAAGACAGAGATTTACTCGTTAATGAACAGGTGGGCTTCCGAGGGGAAAGCAATCCTGTTGATCACGTCAGAGCTGCCGGAACTCCTGGCGATGAGCGACAGAATTTTAGTCATGCATCGAGGAGAGATAACCGCGGAATTCAGCCACGAGGAAGCCACCCAGGAAAAGGTCATGGCAGCGGCGATGTAGAACAATGGCGCGAATGTCGAAGCTCTTATCCGGACTTCTCTCTTCCCTAAAACGAATCCCCCAGAACCGCGGGCTCTGGGCACTGGCAGGAGTATTGGTGATCGGGGCAATCTTCCCCGGGATGTCGGGGGAGAACAAATTGGGGGCTTTTTTCACCTGGGACTACCACCGGGATATGCTGCGCGACTACTCCATTCACGGGATACTCGCTTGCGGCATGACGATCGTGATTCTTACAGCGGGAATTGACCTGTCGGTGGGTTCGCTTCTGGGAATGACAGGAATGTTCTTCGCGCACCTGATGATCAACCTTCAGCTTTCTCCGGCTGTCGGCATTCCCTTTTCGCTCGTGGCAGGGACTGCCGCGGGCCTCCTCAATGGCGTGGTAATTACCTCGTTTCGGATACAGCCGTTTGTGGCGACGCTGGCGATGATGGTTTCGGCAAGAGGGTTGGCCAAATTCATCGGCGGAGGAAGGAAAATCCAGGCGGGGACACAACAACTTCCGGCGATTTTCGAGCAGATCAGCTCGCAGGTGTTGAACAATAACTTGGCGATCGTAACGATCATATTTTTGGCATCGATGGGAGTCTTCTGGCTCATTCTCAACAGGACGAGGTTCGGGCGTCACCTGTACGCGATCGGCGGGAACGACGAGGCGGCGAGGCTCAGCGGGGTGCGTGTCAACCTGGTAAGAACGGCCGCCTATGGAATAGCGGGATTGATGTCGGCTGTGGCGGGGGTTTGTTACGCGGCGAGGACGTACTACGGCGACCCGGAAGCAGGACAGGGATATGAGCTGACCTCGATTGCGATGGTTGTCATCGGCGGAACGAGTCTGATCGGGGGAAGGGGAGGGATTTTTCTGACCCTTCTGGGGACGTTGATTATCGGGTACATTGAGAAAATCCTGAGCATTAACGGCGTGGAGATCGCCTACCGTTTCATGGTCGAGGGGGCGATCATTGTCGCGGCCGTGATTATTCAGCAAACCGGACGACGTACCAGACTCTGACGGAGACGTCGCGAAAAGGAGGAGGAAAAGATGGCAAAGCTGGACCTGAGAAAAATCGGTTATAGTTTTTTCTGGCTGCTGGCTCTTCTCCCATTGGTAATTGGGACGGGATGCCGGAAGGTGGAGGAAGAGATCGGAGGGATTCAAATCGTCTTTCGCACAGACTGCCAGTGGTTGGAGGAAAACGGGAGACGCGAAATGGCATCCGCGCTGAGCCGGTTCGACAAAATTGACGCCGTGTACGGACACAACGATCCGCAGGCTCACGGAGCCTATCTCGCGGCAAAGGCGGAAGGAAGAGGGCGAGAGAAGACAGTGAAGTTCATCGGGATAGACGCGCTCCCGCACGAGGGCGTCATGTATGTCAAGCAGGGAGTCCTGACGGCAACGCTTGAATACCCGACCGGAGGGAAGGAAGCGATTGATCTCGGCATGAAGGTCTTGAAAGGGGAGGAGGTCCCGAAATGGATCACGCTGGGGACTCGCTTGTTCACGAAGGAGAACGTGGACAAGGGAGGTCTCGAGATTCCTGCTAAGGGACCGAAGCGGTCCGGGCTGAAGCCCGACAAGCCCCGCCCATCGAAAAGACTGGCGGAAACGAAGCAGGTGGTGATCGGGATGTCGCAGTGCAACTTGGCGGAGCCATGGCGCGTTCAGATGAACGAGGACGTCCGCGACCAGGCAAAGAAATACCCGGAGATCAAGTTGCTCGAGAAGGATGCGCAGAACGACGTGACCGTACAACAGAGCCAGGTGAGGGAATTCTTGACGCAGGGCATTGATCTTCTGATTGTCAGCCCGAAGGAGACGGTTCCGATGACGGTGCCCGTGAAGGAGGTCTACGACGCCGGAATACCGGTGATCGTTCTCGACCGCGAGATTCAGGGAACGAGCTTCACCTGCTTCATCGGAGGCGACAACGTCCTGATCGGTCGCGAGGCGGGAAAATACATCGCTTCCCTGCTCAACGGGAAAGGGAACGTCGTGGAGTTGCAGGGGTTAATGACCTCGGAACCCGGGGTTGACCGGCACGAGGGTTTCCTCCAAGGACTGAAGGATTACGCCAAGGAGCACGAGGCGGAGGCGGGTTCCGGGAAGTAGGGCGCTGAGTCTCTTGATTTCTCGATTCATCCGAGAGGGCTGCGCGCTGCCGCGGACTGCGACCATCAGGCTCCTCCGGCCAACGGCTTTGTCTGCCAGACAGCCACGGGCGAAGGAAGGAAAAGGAAGGAAGTGAATTGAAAACGGTCTTCTTAGGGATCACGGCGTTTGCCGGCGGCTTTTGCATCATGGGATTGGAGCTTTTAGGCTTCCGCATCTTCGCGCCGACGTTCGGGTACTCCAGTTACGTGTGGGGAAGCCTGATCGGAATCATCCTTGCGGCTCTGTCCGTGGGCTATGTATTCGGCGGCAGACTTGCGGACAGGAAACCCCAAGCGACTGTCCTGTACAAGCTTGTCCTCGCGGCAGGATGCTACCTGTTTGTCATGCTGATCCTCTATCGAAGGATTCTCAGCTTCAGCTACCTGAGACTTGGCACCGTCCTCGGTTCCATGTTCGCCACATGCTTGATTTACGGGCCGCCGATGGTGCTCTTGAGCATGGTTTCGCCGTTCATCATCCGGTTGTTGACGGTCCAGCAAAAAGCCGGGAGCATCGCCGGGGGAATTTACGGAATTTCCAACACGGGGAGCATCCTCGGGACATTTCTGACTGCCTTTGTCCTGGTACGGGTTCTTGGTTCGCACCTCACTTTCATCCTTCTTTCCTTGATTATCGTTACAGTGGGGCTTGTGGGTTTGGTTTCGCACTCGCCGAGGTGGGCGGTTTCGCTTCTTGTGTTAGCGATTACGCCATTCTCCTTCCCGCGGCGCGCGGAGAACCTGCTTCTCCGAAGGGAATCGTTCTACAACGACCTGCGAGTACTGAAGAGGGAAGACGGGAAGATGACTCTGTCGGTGAACCGATGGACGTCGTACTCGGTTGCAGTCGGCGAAAAGGAGGGCTACCTGACGGGAAGAAGCTACTACGATTACTTCAATGCTGCGGCGTTGTTGACCGAGCCGCGAGAGATTCTCGTGCTGGGCATGGGGGCGGGAACTTCGGTGAAGCAGTACCTCCACTTCTTCCCCGAGGCGCACATCGAGGCGGTGGAGATTGACCCGGAGATTATCCGCATCGCGAAGGACAAGCGGTACTTCGGGGTGGAAGAGGGACCGAGGCTGAAGATTTTCGCCAAGGACGCGCGGCCTTTCCTGAGCAAAACGGAAAAGAAGTACGACGTGATCGAGGTGGACATGTTTCAGGGGGGACCGTATGTCCCATTCTACGTGACCTCGAAGGAATTCTTCGAGTTGGTGGTAGAGCACCTGCAACCGAACGGCGTGATGATGATGAACGTTCTGTCGCTGAGCGACAACTGGACGCTGCTGTGCTCGATCGAGAAGACAATCAAGGCCGCCTTCCCGACCGTCCTTACTGTGAGAGTCGGGAGAAGCTCCAACTACCTTCTCATTGGGCTGAAACGGAAAATGAATGTGCCGGGGGAAGTATCGCAGATTCTGCGGGGGAAAATGGGCACACACGGCGAATTGCGGCGAACGATTAACGACTTCATTGACAACATCGTCTTCCTTCCCGAACTCGAGGAGGCGCACGTCTTCACCGACGACAAGTCCGACGTCGAGCGAGTGACCTTCAAGATGGTTGACAAGTACGTCAGGGAAATCCCGTTGAAAGAGTAGTCGGCTAAACGGATTCCTGTCCGGCAGGGAGAGTGCCGCGTGGACATCGAAGCTTATCTCTCGCAGAAAAAGAAGCTCGTTGATGCTGGCTTAGAAGCGATTCTCTCTCAGGAAGACATGCCGGTTGAAAGTCTGAGGCAAGGAGTCCGGCATGCGGTTTTCCCCGGTGGCAAAAGGATTCGGCCGATTCTGACAATCGCCGCGTGTGAAGCAGTCGGGGGCGACTGCCCGCAGATTGTGCCAATCGCGTGCTGCGTCGAGTTAATCCATTCCTATTCTCTCGTGCACGATGACCTCCCCGCCATGGATAACAGCGACCTGCGGCGAGGTTTGCCGACTGTACACAAGGTGGTTGGTGAAGGAATCGCTGTTCTCGCCGGAGACGAGCTTTTGACGTTGGCTTTCGAGACTCTGGTGAACCTCGACGGAATTGACGACAGAAAAAAAGTCGGGCTGATTCGAGAGCTCGCCCGAGCCTGCGGAACGGCCGGCCTTGTCGGCGGGCAATCGCTCGATCTGGAAGCGGAAATAAAAGAGCTGGAAAAAACGGCTGTTGAGGAAATCGCAAGGAGAAAAACGGCCGCACTGATTGAGTCATCCGTTGGAATGGGGGCGATTGCCGGATATGCAGATGACGAGGATGTGGCGCGCCTGCAAGAATTCGGCCGATTGGCAGGCCTGGCATTTCAAATCATAGATGATGTCCTCGACGCCGAAGGGGAACAAGAGGCGCTGGGCAAGCCGGTCAGGTCCGATAAAGAACGAGGCAAGGCAACTTACCCGGCCACCTTTGGTGTATGCGAATCGAAGGCTTATGCGGAAAAGCTTACTGACGAGGCAATTGCCTGCCTCGGCAGCTTCGGACAAAAAGCCGAACCTCTGAGAGAGATCGCGAGACTGCTTTCCCGGCGAAAAGGTTAGGCAAACCGCGAACCCGGCCCGATTCTCCAGCGAGGACTGAACGTTCCCAAAACCACTTCCACTCCGAGGACCGCCTTTTGTGCTTGTGAAACCTGCTCGTTGGTTCACGACATTAACAGCATTAACCGCTGCCGCCTTGCCTCTCACAGTCTGCCTGTTGGCTTCTGCTGAGTCCCTCAAGGCCGCTGACTTTTTCTCACCGGAGGAAATGCAAGCTGCCGCTCGGTACAACAACAAGCTTTACACCCTATTCGCTTTCAAGGAAGTGACCCTTCTTGGCTTTCTTGCCCTAACGGCGTTTTCCAGGTTGGGAGCCGCGTACCGACGGGATGTTGGGAAGATATTCCGGAGCAGGCAGAAACTGGTGTTGCCAGCGTACGCCTTCTTCCTCGTGCTGATGATTCGATTGGCGGCTGTGCCGTTTGATGCAGTTCGTGACCTGGGAGTGAAGAAATCCTTCGGGTTGATTGTTGAGGGTATGGGTGCGTGGCTTGCCGACCACGCGAAGAGCTTCTTCGTGGCGGATATCTGGTATGTCCCCTTCGTCGTTCTTGTGTTTGTACTGATGCAGCGATTCAAACGGTCGTGGTGGCTTCTCTCAGCCGTGGTGCTTGGGATGGCAAGCATCGCGTGGTACAGCCTCGCCCCGCATCTGATTGAGCCTCTATTCTTCAAGATAACCCCTGTCCAATCCGAGGCTCTTCACAGTCAGCTTGATCCCCTGCTTCGACAAGCGGGGCTGGATGCAGACGTGCTGCACGAAGCGGACACCGGAAGGAAAACGAGGGAGGTCAACGCATACCTTTCCGGGCTGTTTCTGGGGAAACGGATTGTCCTTTACAATGTGCTTGAGAAGGAGGCGGAACCGTCAGAGCTGCGGTTCGTGGTCGCGCATGAGGTCGCGCACTGGAGGAAGAATCATGTCATCAAGGGAATTGCATTCAGAACCGCAGGAGCAGCGGGGGTTTTATTGTTAGTAGGTGTGCTCTTGAAGCTTACGACCCGAAAGGCGAGGTCCCCTGACGCGAACGTCTCCGGGTCAGAGTCTCTGCCCGCTTTTTTCTTCTATCTGAACGTCATTTTGTTCCTCGTCATGCCCATCGAATGCGCCCTGTCGCGGCACATTGAAAGAGCCGCCGACGCTTATGCTCTCGAGCTGACCCAGGACCCTCAAGGGGCAGCACGGCTTTTTGAGAAGGTGGCGCGCAAAAACCTATCCGACCTGAATCCGCCGCCGCTGGCGAGATTCTGGCTTCACACACACCCGCCGATATTGGAGCGAATCGAGGAAGCGCTGAGAAGGAAAGAGAGATTCAACATCGGCGAGGATTCTGAGCGAACAACGGTCCCCGCAAAAGAAAAGCCGTCGGAGGCCAGAGCAACGAACAAAACCACTACAGGTGACTCCGTGGAAGAAGATGAAAACCGTTCACGAGGAGAAGTGACCCATGGGAAAAATGATTGAGAATCTGCGTTGGAAGCCAAGATGGACTTCGCACATGGGCTGCCTCAAGGGGTGCCTGGAGTGTCTGGGAATGGACATCTCGGACGCGTGGCTCTATGGCGCCACAGGCCACGCGTTCATCATCAATATCCACAAGGTCGTCTGCCCAAGCGGCCCGACAGCATGGAACACCGAGATGCTCTTCAAGCTGGGAGGGAACATCGGGTACGTTGTTGACGGTGTGGTCGGCTTCAAATCGAAACCGGGTTTCGCCGAGAAGCAGCGAGAGGCCTGGGAGATGACCAAGCGGGCGATTGATGAGGGTGTGCCGTGCTACGGCTGGGAGTTGGAGATCCCCGAATACTACGTCGTCTATGGATACGACGACGAAGGGTACTACTTCTCGGGACCAGGATGCGAGTCAGGCAAAGGGCCGAAGCCCTGGCAGGAGCTGGGGGACACCGCAATCGGCGTTCTGGAAATGTACACCGTGAAACTGGGACACCCCGCGGATGATGTAACAGCCGTGAAGGAGGCTCTTGAGTTCGCAGCCGAGCGCTCGAAGAGTCCGGCGAAGTGGATACTCCCGAAGCACAAATCAGGGTTAGCCGGTTACGACGCCTGGATTCACGCACTGAAATCAGGCACAGCCCACGCCTTTGGCATGGCTTACAATGCCGCTGTTTGGAACGAGTGCCGTCGCTTCGCCGCCGAATTCCTGAACGAGGCCAAAGACCGCCTACCCGGAGAACTGGCGCCGCGACTTGATGAAGCTGCACGTCATTACAGTACAGTCGCAGAGAACTTAGCAAAGGTCCGGGAGTTGTTCCCCTTCCCCCCAAAGGGCGACGAGGTTAAGGACAGAGACCGTTGCGAACTCGCCCTGAAAAGCCTGATTGCCGCCAAAGACGCCGAGGCATCGGGGTTGCAGGCATTGGGTGAACTCGTTGAG
>JAUYEE010000250.1 GCA_030691545.1 bacterium
TCCACTAGCGACGGCTGAAGAGTACGCACGGGAACGATTCTCATGCACAAAGTCCGGAATCGTTGCGTTTGCCGTCGCAGCGGCGCACGGAACTCTGGTGGACTGGTCCGGGAAGCGTCAAGAAGAGGTTCTCAAGAACCGCAATTCGCGGTTGTCAGGTGCTTTCTTGAGGCGTGTACAGGATTATAGTCACGTCCGCCGTTTTCTTGCGTCGCCGACTGATGGTGACTATCGGACAGGCATCGTTGCCTTCGATTTTGGGCCTTCGAACCATCGGGTTCATCGTGGTCTTAAAAACCGGCGCATCAACTGCACAGTACACGAGCCCATCATCCCGGCAGCGCTCATCGACCAAGTGCCAGCGCAGTCTGTACTTCGCCTTGCCTTCTCGGATAGATGGAATACCGAGACAGACGTGGACTTCGCGGCTGAGGCTCTGTCTGACTCTGTGGTCGAGGCGATGGGCGAGGCTTCGTGCGCGGGAGGTTAATCCTTCCACGGCAGGAATTATGACTGCGCAATACGTTGTTGATGGGTTGGCATTGGGTGCCGTCTATGCCTTGCTTGCGCTGAGCTATTCGCTCATTTTCGGGGTCATACGAATTGTGAACTTTGCGCAAGGCGAGCTGATCACTCTCGGCTGTATGGGCGCTCTCGCCGGCTGGAGTCTCAGTGCTGGCATGCCCACGCCTCTCCGAGTTGGGCTAATGGTTCTGGGGGCGATCGCGGTGAGTTGTGCAGGCGGTCTTGCGATGGAACATTTCCTTTTTCGGCCCCTTCTTAAGCGCAGTTCGCCAACACTGCTAGGTTTGATCGCGTCGCTTGGCGCCTCAATCTTCCTGCAAAACGTCCTCCGCCTGTCAATATCGTCTTCCGACATCGTCTTTCCACGTTTGGTGCCTGTAGATCCACTAGGCGTTTTCGGTTTGCAGATTGCACCTGTTCAGTTTGTTCTCCTGGCGACTACGGCGGTCTTAGCAACGATGACCGTGCTCTTTGTAGAGAGAACTAGACTCGGGCTGACCATCATTGCCGTGCGGGACAACCGGGAGTTGGCCGAGGCCAATGGCATTGCGGTCGCCACTGTCCTGCGCGGAGTCTTCATCGCGTCGTCGTTGTTGGCCGCGGCTGCGGGAGTGATGATGGGCCTCTACTACGGTGTTGCTCGCTACGACATGGGTTTTCTCCCCGGCATCAAAGGGTTCACGGCGTGCATACTGGGCGGCCTGGGGAATGTTCGCGGTGCGGCCGTCGCCGGAATATTGTTGGGTCTTGCCGAGAGCTTGGGCACGGCCTATATTTCTTCTGCGTACAAGGATGGCTATGCGTTTGTACTTTTGATTGCCGTGCTGCTCCTGCGCCCGCATGGCCTGTTTGGTGATGGTGATGCACGATGAGGTCGCAACTCAACCAGTTTGTCATTGCCTTGCGTGATCATGCCCGCTGGCCTCGCATCGGGCCGTTCGTCCTGCTACTAGCCGCCTGTCTCCCTTTGGTGGACGCAAGTTCGTATCACCTCCACGTGATCACGCTGGTTTTCATGTATATGACCCTGAGTATGGGACTCAACCTGATGACGGGTCTGGCGGGACTGGTTGATCTCGGCTACATAGCGTTTTTTGCCATTGGTGCTTACGGATATGCCTTGCTCGGAAGAGCAACAGGTCTTTCGTTCCTTCTTCAACTCCCGCTCTTGAGTCTCCTCGCGACCGGCTGCGGATTCTTACTCGGATTGCCAACACTGAGGGTTCGCGGCGATTATCTTGCCATCGTGACGCTCGGTTTCGGAGAGATCGTGAGATTGATCGCGACTAACTGGTCGGGTCTTACGAATGGTGCGGAGGGCATTCGTGACATTCCGGGGCCGTGGGTGGGCATCACCCTTTCGACCCCGTCCGAGATGTATTACTTCGGGTTGTGCTTGCTTGCCGTCGTGGTTTGGTTCTGTCATCGTGTTGCGACCAGTCGTATAGGTTGGGCTTGGTGCGCTTTGCGCACCGATGAGGAGTTGGCCCGCTCGCTGGGGCATGAGGTCGTGCCCCTAAAGCTGTTAGCGTTTTGCTTGGGTGCAAATATCGCGGTTATCTGCGGCGCCTTCTTCGCCTCCTTGCAGAGCTTTGTGTCGCCCGAGAGCTTTGTGCTCTTCGAGTCCGTCATCATTCTATCTATGGTGATACTTGGAGGCGGGATTCGAGGCAATCTGGCTGGTGTACTGCTTGGCGCGTTCGCTCTATCGATCGTTCCCGAGGTGTTTCGCGATTTGCAGGACCTTCGGTTTCCCGTTTACGGAATAGCCATGGCCGTAGCGGTTCTCGCACGTGAACAAGGCTTGGTATCGGGCAACTGGCTTCGCTATGCCACGCCTGATCAGTTTCCCGATGTTCAGGTGGGGCGACAAAACAGTAACGAGCACCGACTCGGCCTTTCGGTCTCGAACGTGAGTCGCAAGTTCGGCGGCCTCTGCGCGGTCGATCAGTTCAGCTTTAGTTTCCAACCAGGTGCGACTTACGGCATCATCGGCCACAATGGGGCTGGCAAAACCACGTTAATCAACCTCTTGTCTGGAGTCCTGGGCATGACCTCCGGAGACATCCGGCCCTTGTCTGAGGACGCCAGCCGTTCACAACGTCGTTGGCGCTGGAATGTTGCTCGTACTTTTCAGCGGGTCAAGCTAGTGGACGATCTAAACGTATTTCAGAATGTACTGTTAGCTCTGTATCCAATGGACTCTCGGGCGCTCATTGGTGAAATCTTGGCGTTGCCACGCTCTCGCCGCCGGCGACTCGAAGACGATGCACGTGCCGCTGTTGAGGCGCTTGAACAGGTCGGCTTCCCGTGTGAGATGTGGACCACTGAGGCGGCAGCCTTGCCGTTTGGCCTCAAGCGAAAAGTTGAGCTAGCACGGGCTTTGGTTCGGAATCCATCAATCCTGCTTCTTGATGAACCGCTATCAGGGTTAGCCGAAGATGAGCGTGCAGGAATCTATCGGCTTTTGAAGGGTTTCCGTTCTGCTAGTGCGCGCACCATGATTATCGTCGAGCATCAGTTCCGGTTCATGAAGGATCTGTGCGATGAAGTGCTTTTCATGGAATCGGGGACTCTTGCTTGTGATTGTGAGGGTCGGCCTATTGTGGGGCAGTACGCGGACGTAATGAGCAGTCCCAAGGTTCAGATGTCGTATTTCGGAACCTCTCCTGCTACCAAGTCGGTCCGGGAGAGCGCTGTGGATGGGCAGAGCACCTTAGTGTGTCTGGACGGCGTCGACGTTGGGTATCCGGCGCGCGGTCAGGTCCTCTATGATGTAGAACTCCGCATCCCGAACAATTCAATAGTGCTGGTGACCGGTCTTAACGGGGCGGGCAAAACGACGCTTTTGCGGGCAATCGCCGGAACCGGTACGTCGCGAATAACCTCTGGAAAGGTGAGCTACGCTGGTAAGGACATCACTAAGGTCTTGGGCCATGAACGGGCCCGACTTGGAATTGCGTACATGCCGCAGGAGAAGCGTGTATTCCCCTCGATGCGCGTTTCCGAGCATTTCGAACTGGTTTGTGGCTGCTCAGACATGGAAGAGTTCTCCGGGCCCTTGAAAACGCTCATTGAGACGTTTCCTGACCTCGGAAAGAAATGGACTTCCCGCGCGAACACTCTCAGCGGCGGGCAGCAGCAAATGCTGGCTATTGTCCTGGCGCTGGCTCGCGGGCTGAGCGGGCATCACGCCCATTCGCCTTTACTGCTTCTTGATGAACCCACGATGGGTCTTCAGCCGAATCTCGCCGAGAAGACCTTCGAGACGATCCGCCAGATCCACGAGCGAGTCGGGGGGGCTATCGTGCTGACTGAGCAACAACCCGGAGCCGAGGAAATTGCCACCCATCACTATCACATCGAAGCGGGCCATTTACTCACGTCGGTCAGCAGCTAGACTGGAGGTAAGCACCTTAGTTGGGGCAGTTCATTCGGGACGAACATATGACTATAGATGACTCGGACAAAACACTACCGATATCCGAACGTCCGGTGAAGGCGCCTCTAACGCCATGCGAGAACGCGAGGAGCGACGAGTCCTCTCCGTCTCTTCCAGGAGAGCAGACTCCCGGCGCAACAACAAATCCAATCGCCCAGTTCGAACTCGCTGACAATGAACTAGACGACGGCGGCTGGCTCTGTATATAGGTGCGGGTATGGACCTTGACAGCCTTCACGGGGCCAGCCCCGGAGTTTGTGGTTCTCGTAGAATCCGTCACAGGGTGGATTGCAGCCGGGATTCAGCCGGATCGAAAGCCCACAAACTCCTCACGCACTCACAAGCTCATGAATCTGCTGGAAAACCGCTCTGATCGCCGGTGGAGTGAGGCGGTCGCCGAGTAATACCCACCTCTTTAGGCATCCTTTGAGCCTGCTGTCTGATCATTGACAATGGAACCCCCCACACCAATTTCCCCTCCGAAATCCTTCACCATGGTTAACAGCCTGGAGAATGAAGGCTACTCCGCATTCTCCAAAACGATGTTCGGATCTGTGTTCATCTCGGGGAGCCAATTTAAGTCCTTTAGTTTCAAGCTCAAGACTACCGAGTTCTCACCAATCTGACACCGCTCCTCCTTTCACGGCTTTTTGTCCGTTTTCATCCTGAGCCGAGATCGTTCAATCGACAGAGTGATCAATCGGTCGATGAGCTTTCTGAAGCGTTTGAAATTGG
>JAUYEE010000310.1 GCA_030691545.1 bacterium
ACGACGTTTTGGCCGGCGTATTCGATTTGAGTTGAGATTTCCTCGAGGTCGAATGTTGCGACGAGGGCTGCAAAGCCTGCGGTGATAAGAACGACGACTGCGAGAAGAAATCTCCTTCTAACAGAAAAGGCGAGGGCGCCTGCGAAGAAGAGATTAAGGAAAGCGGGAAAGTAAAGGATGCCGAAATGGTTGAAGAAGTAGATGAGGATAAAACTGAACAAGAGTCCCCCGGCGATGTCGCCGATGTTGTCCATGAAGTAAACCTGTCCGATGCTGCGAGGTTCATCTTTTGAGGACAGAACATAGCAGGCAAGGGTGAGGAGGTATCCGGCGATGAGACAGTAGGGCAACAGGAGAACGAAGCAACTCACGATGGTCTCCGCCAATCCGACCATGGCCCCCCGAATGAAGATGACGTTGCGGAGGATTCTCACCAGAAACACGTACGCAACCGGGAGGATAGCAATGAGTATCTCAGCGAGGATCAAGGCGACGAGGGGGTTCCGCAGCTTGGAAGCGCTCTTGCCGAGGTAGGACCCGATGCCAGTGAGGAGTAGCCAGTTGCCGAGAATGATCCCGAACACCATTTCATTTCCGGAGAAGACGCTCAGTAGCTCGCGCATGAGCGTCAATTGCGTCATGATGGAAGAGATGCCGAGGGCGCAAATGGCGAGAAAGATGACCGTTCGTCTATGGCTGGCGTTGGATCGAATCGTCATTTCTGAAAAACATCATTATCGAGGGTCGCCGTGATGAACTGTGCCCTCTGTCTGGCGCAGTCGCATAGGAACCAACCCCAATCCCCTCAAGCATCGCCAATTCCATCCGGGAAAGACCGACGCCCTGCCGGCGGGAACACTACATCTCCGACTCCTTGAAAGCCTCAACCTGATACGTGAGAACCGATACGCCGGGACCTTTCCAAGCGGAAGGAGGAAATCCTGCCTTCACGGCGAGGCGAGAGAGGAAATCCTCCTTGTCGGGGAGCTGTTCCCACACCTGGGGGAGGAATGTAGCGTGGCGTTGACCGATTTTGAGTACCACGCCGTCCACATGAGGGCGGAGCTTTCCAAGCAAGTCCTCCGGGGAATCGAAGGGGAGCGCCTGAGGGACGGTCAAGACGCTGATTTCGATTTCGACGCTCGCGAGTTCCTCAGGCTGAACCGGACGGAAACGCGGGTCTTCGAGAGCAGCGCTGCGGGCATTATCCCTGACGGCTCTGTAAAGCGGCTCCTGAGGGAAAATGTGGCCGATACAACCGCGTAGCTGCCCCTCCTTCTGGAGCGTCACGAAGCAGCCCGCGGCGTCCGTCAGCGGACTCGAGAGGTTGCTGGCGTCCACCTCCGGCATACGTCCGGTCGTGACCACCTCCTCGATGGTCTGTCTTGCGAGACGAAGGAGAGAATTCTTCTGTTCCGGGGTCATTTTTGTTTGTCCCCCTGCCGTGCGCTCCGGCTTGTCCTCTGGACCTTCTCGTTTCCCCTCGTGCTGGTGTGAAGCATGCTCCGACAAATGGCCGCGGACGACGAAAGTCAGAAGCGCAACACCAGCCAGGAGGAGAAGAACAGCCCCGCCAACCCGATATCTCATGGCGTTCTCTCACCTTCTGTCAGTCCGGGTGAGTCCAGCCAGGTGCGCGGCATCCGCTCAATTCTCCTTGTTTTCGGGCTGCGGTGGCTCATAGAAGGCGATGGCGGCGTATCCGACGACGCCGGATTTGTCGCCAGCGGTGTCGCCGCTGTTGCGATAGTCCAGCAATTTCGCTTTCCATCCTTTGCGTTTCGCAATGTGCATGAGCGTGAGGATTGGGCCTTGTCCGCACGCCTCCTGTTCATTCATCGCCTCGATGTCGAGGTCGCAAATCGCTTCGACACAGGCGCGGTCCATTTTGTTGGCGGCCTCGTATGGGTAATAATGACTCAGGTCAGAACTGGCAACCAAAATGGTTTCATCGTCAATGTGGTCTTTCAGGATGTTGGCGACTTGCTCGGGGTCCACCTTTCCGAAGACGATTGGGACAAGTGTGAAATCGGTGACGGTCTTCTGAAGGAATGGGAGTTGGACCTCGAGGGAATGTTCCCAGGTGTCCGGAGTGTCTTCCCCTGGAGCGGGCGCCTTTTTGGGAGACTGGCGCCACCAGGAGGGACGCCCGACGCGGCAGGGAGGATCGGTGATAAGCGGGCGGATGCCGGCCAGCTCCTTCGCTTTTGGAGAAAGGGGTATTGTGCCGAGAGGGGTTCGGTACGAGTCGGCGTCGGGGATGCAAGCTCCCCTAAAATCCGCCGTGTGGCTCGGCGACATGACAACGACGGTGCGGACCTTGCGGCCAACTAATTGCTTGTAGCCATAGGCGGCGATGGGCCCGGAGAACTCGTATCCGGCATGAGGGGAAACCAAGCCTCGCACGTTTTCGAGCGGGGGAGCGCTTGCTTGGGCAAGGAAGCCGTCAATCATCGTCGAAAGAGCCTTTTTGTCGGCCGGGTAGAACAGGCCTGCGACTGCCGCCTCCCTGACTTTCATTTCCTTCGGGGAGGCGTCAGACTGTTGGCGGGGTGTGTTTTTCAGCGTGACCCCCAGCGCCACTGCTGCGCCAACAAGAATCACAATAAGAATGACCCAGCCTTTCCAGCTCATCTAACTCGTCTCCCATGGAGGGTAGTATGCTCGCAATCCGATGACGGTGTTCGCTCAGAGCCGCGAGAGAACCTCGCCGAAGCCGCACAGCCTCAGGAGAACCGCCGCAGCGGCGAGGCACACAGAAGCGATGGCTACTGCATAGTCGCCCGCCCGCGGTAACACAATGATATACGGAGTGGGCTTTTTTGTACAGCCAAATCCTCTCGCCTCAAGGGCTCGGGTCAATGAGTCCACGCTTTTCATCGAGAAAACAAATATCGGTATGAGCAAGGGAATGTGGTTGCGGATTCTCCGGAAAATCCCTCCGGCGTCCACGTCGAGACCACGGACCTGCTGAGCCTGCTTGACCGTCGCCGCGACTTTCATCAACTGGGAAACCATCCGAAACGCGAGGGAGAAGGCAAATGCCATGGGCGTGGGGAGGCCAAATTTCCGCAGGGCAAAGACGAATTCTTCGATCATCGTGGCAGAAAGGAAAACCATTCCGGTCACAACCATCGAGACGAGGCGCATGCCCATGCCGACCGCATAGAGAAGGGAGTCACGATGTACTCGGAGTGGGCCAAGCCGGAGAAGAAGCGGCCCCTCTTTCAGGAAAAGAGACCACAGGACGGCGCTGAACACGAACAGAAGGAGAAGAAGAACTCGTATCCGACGAATGTTCGGCAGAGACCGGCTGGCGACCACCAGATAGGCTTCGAACAAAAGGAGAACCAGAAGATAAAGCGGGTGATTGAAAGACATGGCGACGACGAACAGCGCCATCGAGGCGACAAGTTTCGCCCGGGGATCAAGCCCGGAGATGACGGTCTCCTTGTTGACGTACAGAGAGAATTCGCTCATGTCGGGTCGAGACAATCCTGCATTTCGGTGTGGCTCAGAACGGTTCTGCCGAGAAAACGGTGGCTCAATTCAGCGATTTCCGGCGCGGTCAGCCCTGCCGTTCTTAGAAGAGAAGGATTCGCGAAGAGCTGCCGCGGCGTGGTGTCGGCGATAATTCTTCCGGCATCCATGACGATGACCCGGTGGGCATATCGCGCAACAACCCACATGGTGTGAGTGACCAGGATCACCGTGTGCCCTGCCTCGTTGAGCCTGCGGACAAGCTCCATCAGAGCTATGGTCTCCTCGTAATCGAGGCCGGTGGTGGGCTCGTCCAGGACAAGGACTTCGGGGCGCATGGCAAGGATGGAAGCCACGGCGACTTTTTGGCGTCCTCCTTTTGAGAGCATAAGGGGGTCCTCTTCCTCGAATCCGTTGAGCCGGACGGCGGCGATGGCTTCGGAGACTCTTCCCTCGATTTCCTCCTCCCCTACTCCGAGGTTCTTTGGGCCGAAGGAAAGCTCTTTGCGAACGGTCTCGGAGAAAATCTGGTGATCCGGATTCTGGAAAACGAAGCCGACTGTTTGGCACAACTCGAACAGCGAGGTTCTTTTTGTGGGCACATCTTTTACTTTCACATCGCCTGAGGACGGCCGAAGTAGCCCGTTGAAGTGTTTGATGAGGGTGGTCTTGCCGGCGCCGTTCCTTCCGACAATGGCAAGCATCTCTCG
This sequence comes from bacterium, assembly GCA_030691545.1. Taxonomy (GTDB): domain Bacteria; phylum Auribacterota; class JABMQX01; order JABMQX01; family JABMQX01; genus JAUYEE01. The sequence goes on from JAUYEE010000310.1 coordinate 4,191, forward strand.
TTCCCGAACGGTCAGATGGATATCCGACAGGATGTTCCGGCCATCGTCCGCGAAACAGTTCAGGCCGCTGACCTCGAGGATGGGTTGGCCGTAACGCTCGGCACGCTTCCTCTCACGATCGAGGATGGCCTCGAGTTTGAGCGGATTGAATCGCGACCTGACTTTTTCGAGAACCTGCCCCGGAGCTCCGCCGGGCGGCACGTTGGGCAAGCTCTCTTTCTCGGCGAGGAGGTTGATGTCCCGGGGGCGAATGCCGTGTTCCTGCATCAGGCGCGGGCGGCAGATGATTTCTGCGGGCGTTCCGTGAGCGACGATCTTGCCTTCATCGAGAACCAGAATCGCGTCGGCGAGTTGCGTTTCCTCGTAGGCATGGGTTGCGGCAATCATCGTCTGGCGCCCAGCGTACAAATCGCCGATGACCCTCAGCAGCTCGCTCTTTCCGGCGGGGTCGAGGTCGCTGGTGACCCCGTCAAGGATAAGAAGTCGCGGCTCGGCGGAGAGGACAGCCGCGAGGGCCAGGCGCTGTTTCTCTCCCCCAGAAAGGGTTGCGGGGTCCCTTTTCTCGAAACCTCTCAAGCCGACGAGTTCGAGACAGCGGGAGACTCGCTTCTGAATCTCGTCCCGGGGCAATCCGAGATTCTGGGGCGTGAAGGCGACCTCCAGTTCGACGGTCGTGCAGAAGAGCTGCGACTCGAAGTCCTGGAAAACGATGCCGATGTCGCCAGCGAGGTCCCGGACTCTTCTGTGCAAGATGCTCTTGCCGTCGAGCAGAACCTCTCCGGCAAAATCTCCGGGGTAGCTTTCGGGAATCAGTCCGCGGAGGGAGAGGCAAAGGCTCGATTTGCCGGCACCCGATCGCCCCATGATGGACACAGATTGTCCCTTCTGAACGGAGAACTCGACTGCGTCCAGCGCTGGACGATGTGTCTCGCCATACGTGAAGCGGAGGTCCCGAACTTGGAGGTGTATGTGTGCCATTTCCCGAAGATGTGAATGATGAAATTCGCAGTCTCGCCGCGGCGGCAATCTGATTGACAAGTCAAACGCGGCGATTGCGACCGTGTGGCTATTTTACAGGAGAGCCGCACAAAGGAGAATCAAGACAATGGATGGGGCAACAGCAACCGCCAGCCCCATCCCTCCTGGATCAACCTTCTCAGCGCCAAAATAAAAGGCGTTGCCGATGAAATGACCACTGGCTATCCCGACGAACAAGAGCAACACGATGACCCAAGCGTGTCGTCCACGGCGCTCGGCTTGGGACGTTGCGAGACGGTGAACAAGACGCCATTTTTTGGCCCGAGGATAAAGGGCAGCAAGCAAAGGCGGACCGAGGATGGCGCTCACCGCGAAATTTGTTACCAGGATGAAATTGCTCAATATATTGAACGGCACAAATCCCATCATGTCCACGCCCCAGGCGATAACGGTGGCGCAGGCGCCCGCCGCAAGAGCCGCAGTCACGAGGTATTCGACAATCTGACGGCCGGAGCGAATCGTCGGCTCCGTCCCGCAAGACAGGAACCCCATCCTGCCCCAGACCTTATAGGGTATATATCCGTACAAGAAATTCCCGACAAAGCCGAAGCTGCTGGCAGGAGTCAAGGTTCCCCCATAGACGTCGCCGATCAGATTGCCGAGGGCGGAACCCCAAGCTGCCGCAGGACCGAACATGAGGGAGAAGATGACGGGAATGACGCTGCCGGGGCGGAATTCCGTGAAGCCCGGGATGAACGGAAGCACTACCTTGAACGGGATGAGGACCGCAGCATACGTCGCCGCGGTAAGGGCAGCGAGGACGACCATCCGGGTGTCCCGCCACATGAAAATCACGTCTTTCATCTCTGCCCCTGAGCCTGAAAGGTTGAGGCGTTAGAAGAATAGGCGTCCGCCTGTTGTTCTAAATGGCGCTTTGAAAAAGGAGCAGGAGCTCCGAACCCACAATAGCAAAAGGACCCAGGCCAGTCCAACGCCAAAAGGCTTTTTCGCCACTGCCCGATTGCCTGTGCACGGGCGCCGCGAGTGGTTGTGGGCCTGGAAGCTCGTATCACAAATGTCATCCGCAGGCTGGAAGCCTGCATCACAACCTCGTGACGACCTGCGCTTGCGGGAGATGCACCGAGAGTTGTTCCGGGAGGCGGTGCAAACGCGCGAAACAAGGCTTGACCGGCGCGGATTGCGTGTTATGATATAGTTCAAACGTAACAACGAGGGCTTTTCGTCAAAAGGAGAGTCACGATGTCTAAACTCGTGCGGTACGGTGTTTCAATCGAGCGTACTCTGTCCGAAAGGTTCGACCAACTTATCAAGTCGAAAGGATATGCCAACAGGTCGGAGGCGATCCGGGACCTCATCCGCAACTGCCTCGTCGAGGAGGAGTGGAAAGCCGGCAACGAAGTCACGGTAGGCGTGGTGACGCTGTTGTACGATCATCGCCAGCGGGAGCTCTCGCGGAAACTGACTCACTCGCAGCACGACCATCACGACACGACCATCTCTTCGCTCCACGTTCATCTCGACAGCTTCAACTGCCTGGAGGTGATTGTGGTCCGCGCCCCAGCGAACACCATCAGGAAACTGGCAGACCGGCTCATCGGCACAAAAGGAGTGAAGCACGGAAAGCTCGTCATGACCTCCGGCGGGCGGAAACTGGCCTGAGGCAGACCGGCAGAGACAACCACTACGAGGAAAGTCGCCAGCGGTTAAGTCCGACCTTCGCCCGAGGCGACGAAACGGCGCACCGGCGTTCCTCGAGGACGGCCGGTGCGCCGCTTTCGATTTGCGCGCAATTATTGCGACACGACTCGGAAGTACACGGTCCTGTCAGCCGGAATTGGAGCCGTGTAGCTGGTCTGACCAAATGGGCCAGCCACCTTCGTCCAGGTTCCCTTCAGGTTCGTGGTTCGTTCGACCGAGTACTGACCGGGACCAAAGCTCGTCCAGCTTATGGTCAGGTTTGGCGGCGCCAGCGTGATCGTCGGCAGAGGTATCTCCTCCGGTAACTGCACGCCGGACACCCGAACCTTGTCAATCGCGAACCAATAGTCGTACTCCGCATCGAAGAAGTGGAACTTTAACTGAATCTTCTTCCCGTCATACGGCGACAGGTCAAAGACCTCCGGGTCGCTCAGTTCGGCAGGGTCCAAGCCCGCGGGCACCGACGTGGTGTCGAGATGCAAGAGGTTCGTCCAGTTACTCCAGCCGCTCGCTGGATCAAACGACCGGATGTCCACCTCTGCCGTCTGGGTATGGTCCGGATCCTCGTAAGCGCGGTAGTTCTTGTTGAAGTTCAGCCGCACCTTCGTCCAGTCCGCACAGTCCACCTCCGGGGAGAGCATCTCCTCATTCAGGAGGACGCCCGCCGCGGACAGGTCGCTGTCGGAGATCATGAACTTGTCCTCCATGCCCGCTATGTTCGCAGGCTCGGTCCCGAGGTCTGGTCCGTCGGTGTCCCACAGCCGCCACGAACCGGCGGTGTTCGTGGTGTTGCCTCGAGTCCATTTGCCCACCGTCGGGCTGAACACATCCGAGTCGCTCGTGTAGCTGTCGAAGTTGTCTTCCCAGATGCTCTGCCTCGCCGGGGGAGCCGCGTTCCACAGAACTGCAATTGTATCGAAGTTGAGCTCTCCGGATACCGACTGCACCCGCAGTGTGTGGGGGCCAGTCGTGGTCTGAATCTCGTCCTCCATGAGCGCCCAGGTGAAGATGTGGTAGTTGCCCGTCTGATAGCTCACGGTGCCCACCAGCGTCTCATCCCAGTACGCCGCCAACGTCCCACCGCTCAGAGCTGCCACACGAAACTCTAACTTGACCCAGCCTGCTTGCAGCACGTTGAACGTGTATCGCCACCAGCTCCCCACGTCAATCCAGCCGATGTTCGTGTGGAACACTCCCGGATCATCCACCTCTTCCACAATCTCAATCCCTACGCCGGTCCCATCCGCCCGGTTGTCCAGAGGACGATAGGTTCGCGTCCCCGGTCCACCTGTATTGGGATGCCAGTAATCATACTCCTGCGGCGTGCCAATCGTGGTGGCGTCCGGAGCTTCCTTTGCCGCAAGGGTCACGGCAGGCGTCCAGGGATATTTCCCGCCATCGTAGTTGAAGTCCTCGGCTTGACGTATCTCCATCGTCGGCATGGAAACCTGCGGCGACGGACGACTTGCCGGGCCTTCAATGGACCGAATATTCGTCGCGGTTACCTGGTAGGCGTAATTGTTGCCAGGCACAACCCACTTGTCCGCGAAGGTCGCGCCTGGCGTCGTCCCGATCAATTCGTAACCGCCGCCGTTGACGCTGCGATACACGTTGTAGGTCGCAGTCCCCTCTGTCAGCGGAGCGGCCCAGCTCAGATGAGCCGCCTGCAACATTTCCACCGAGAGGCTCCTGGGGGCTGATGGAACAGGATAGAGGACCTGGGTCCCAAAGATATCGGCGGTCGTGACAGCGAAGGTGAGGGTGCCGGCGAAGTCGAGCGCATTCGCCATGCCCTGGGGGGCGGTTAGCGAGTAAGAGAGCGTCGTGTTCTTAACGCCGGCCCCCACGAGGTTCCAGGAGATATTTCCGCCGGCAACGACGGCGCCGGGGGCGCTGACATTGGCGGCGCTCAAGCCCGGAGGTATCTGCTCGACGATGTTGACGGCGCCCGGTTTGTTGTCGGGATTGACTTTGACATTGAGGGTGACCGCAGCAGGGACACCGGGTTGATAGGACGCGGGCAGTGTCCGCGTGGCGTAAGCATCGGTCAGGATGAGGGAGGGGCCGAGCGAATACAGGAGGTCCGGGAATGGCTGGTCGTTCTCGTCAGTAATCCCGAGGGCAATGTAGTTGCCGCCTGTCCCCTCCTGGAATTTCATAGTGATGGAGTTCAGGCCTTTTTTCAAGCCGGTGCCGTTGGCGACGAGGCCCTCTTCGGTCTGCTCGACGTTGTTGTCCCAGTTATTGCGGGTCAGGACGAGGACTCCATTATTCCAGACACGAATCTCGTCATCATTTCGGCAGTGCCACCGAATGTTTCTATCGTCAGGAGATAGGATGTAAATGTGGTAAATCTGCTGGAAGTTGTCCAGGCCCTCTGAGCCAAAATAACCGTTGGGACTGTAAGCCGGTGTCCACCGCATCGGGTTGCGGGTGACGGTGACGCCGGTTCCTGTGAAGTCGTATTCGAGGCCAGGATAAGGCATGACGCTGGCTTCACCGCCGAAGGCAGCCAACGGGTCAGTGCCGGACTGAATGGTCAGAGGGGAGAGAATCCGATCTGGGGGATTATGGCCCAAATGGAGCACGTCAGTGAAGTATCCGGGCTCGAGGGGATAGACCGGCCAGGCCATGGTGTTGAGGACCTCAACAACAACTTCGTCAGTGCTCACGCTGGTGGGCTGCCCAAGGCCGTCATTCACTGTGAGCCGGAAGGTCAACTCCTCGGTGTATCCCCAAATGACGGGGGTTGTGAAGGAGACGGTGGGAGTTGTCTTTCCGGAAACTCCGACGTTTGTTCCAGCGGTCTGCGTCCAGAGATAGGTAATGTTGCCGGAGGTGGTCAGGGACCCCGAGCCGTCGAGGGTCGCCTGGCTTTCTTCGACGACCGATTGGTCGGGACCCGCCACGGCAGTGGTCTGGAGGTTCTTGACGAGAATGCGGACGTCGTCATCGGAGCCGGTGTTGGTTCCGTCGCCCGCCTGGAGGGTGAACACGTAAAGCGTGTCTGCACTGACGAGAGGCGCCTTGAAGGAGGCCAGCGCGCTCGTGGGATTGGTTATGGCGAGCGGGCCTGTCCATTGGTAGCTGGTGATGGGGCCGACGGTGGAAAACGTCAAACTTCCATCCAGAATGACAGTGCTTCCTTCGGAAACTTCCCTGTCTATCCCCTGGACCACGAGGGGACCTTGAGACTGGTTTCCGAAGACCTCCAGTTCGGCGACGGAGGTGAAGGTAGAAAAACCACCGGGAGTGCCATAGAGGCGAATGCCCGTCCCTCGGAGCGTTGGGATGAAGATATCGTACCGGGTGAAGGGCTCCTTGCCGGCGCGGGCGTCGGTGAAGCTGTAGTCGGGAAAGATGCCGAGAATCGGCACATCAACCCACGTGGAACCATTCTGCGTGTACTGGACTTTGAGGTCGGTGAACCAGCCACCGTCTGTGAACATATTGCCGGTGAAATAAACGATGTGGTCAAAGAAGAGCGGCTGCGCCCAAAGGTATCCCCAGAAATCTTCCGGCTTATACAAGCCGTCCCAGCTATCGTTGGTGTCATCATAGTTGGTGTCGTTCATTCCATTGATGTTGAGATGGGAGACCTTGAACGTGACGCCCTCGACGGGGTCGAGAGGCGGTCGGGTTCCCTTCTGAGAGGCGGGGCGAGCGACGTTGGGCATTGCGGTGTAAGTAACGTCTTCGGATTGGGCGCCGTGCTTCGCGGGGTCCATGCTCCCTAAGTCGCTGAACCGGTTCTCGCTTCGAATGCCGAGGGTGCGCGATTGTCCGGCGCTGAGGCCCTTGACCTGATAACTGTTGGTACCGATGACCTCCATCCACAGGTACGTGTCGGCAATCTTGATGCCGATCTGGTATTGCTCCGCATCGAAGACAGGGTCCCACTCCAGGAGGCAGCCCAATCCCAGGGGACCGAGGTCTTGTGGGAAAATGCGGAAGTTTCCGGGAGCGACCTTTGGCGGATTCGGCGCCAGTACCTTGATGGTGACCTCGTCGCTGACGGTGCCCTCGCTGGGGGAGACGACAGTCAGGCGGAAGGTCAACAGGAAACCAATGTCAAAGGTGGGGGTGTTGAATTGAACCTGAGCTTGGTTGGCAGAGGGCTCGAGAGTGGCGGTGAAACGGTCCTGGCCGGCGACTTGCGTCCATGTAAAGCTGGTGGCATCAGAGGGGCCGACACCGCTGAGCGTGACGCGGTCACCCCCGATCACCAGCTGATCGGGGCCAGCATTCACCAGGCTGGCCATCTCCTCCGAAATCAGCAGCGTTCCCCAGTCCTCCTGGTTGTTCCAGGAGTCGGCATTGACGGCATACCACCACAACTGCCCCTGACGGGTGCCCCCGGTATCATCGTCATCCACATTGACGGTGAAGCCGATGATGTCACCCACCTGTAGAGGCGACCCACCGCCGGTGTCAAAGCTCGTGAACGGCAGGGCGAATTCGGCGCTCCAGCCGTTTGTTTTGAGCTGGGTGGCTAACCACTCGTCGCCGGACAACCCAATGGCGGCCTGGTCGCCCGCATCTGTTCTTCGGTCGGTTGTGATGAGCAACTGAAAGCCGCGGCGGTCGTTATCCTGGGCGGTTCCCAGTTCGTCGGCGTCGCAGAAGATTTCGACACAATCGTCGTCCCAGGTACTGGTCCCGCTATCGGCTCTGATGCTCTCGTCCGAGATGTCGAAGCCGAGATAGAGGGTGCTCCCGTCGTGGGCTATGTACAGGTTGTAGCTGAGGTCACTGTCGTCGGTGGGTTGCCCGCCGGTGTCAATGCCCGTATCACGGTTGACAAAGATTGGCTCGACCCCCTCCCATTCATCGGGGTTGATAATCCCGTCCACAGTGATGGTCTGGTTGGTTTTCAGGGCGATAGCTTGCGGGACCTGGCCGTAGGCAAGCCCCGAAAACGCAATCAGGAAGAGAAAGAAGAAAGACACAAAAATCGGTTTCATGCTGCACCTCCCAGGCAGAACGTTAACGTCTTTTGGTTATGGGTGCGAACTGCCCCACTTTGGAGAGATAGTATTGAGGAAGCAGTACACAGGCGTCAAGGCCCAAAAAGCGATAAGGGGTGCAGCGTCGCCCAGAACCGGGAGAGTCGGCCGAGGGGGTATCCGGGTTGAGTGATCGAAGCGGAGAATAAGAGCTTGCGGGATGGCGGATGCGCGGTAAACTGGGAGCATATAACGGCAAGATACGATAGAACGGAATTGCAGGCGAGAATGCCTGCGCTGCGAAAGGAGCAGAATATGAGCATCTCAAGGCGAGAGTTTTTTGGTCGCACAAGCAGGGGAGTCGTGGGTGCGACGCTGGTCGGGGCCGCCTGCGCGGCGACAAGCGGAACGGCACATTCGATGGCCGAGGCGAGCAGGAAAGTCCAATTCAGGGTTGGGGCGATGGATGGCACGATTGGCCAGGGCGGGCCGGAGGCTCTTGCGGTGGCAAAGGAGATCGGTTTGGAGGGAGTTCAGGCTGATGCTGGGGGTGCCGCGGACACGTTAAACATATGCCGGACGGAAGTGCAGGAGCGATACAAGGCGGCGATGGAAAAGACGGGCATGGCCGTCTCCTCTATCTGTATGGGACTGCTGAACAGCAATCCGCTGGTGTCGGACGCTCGGGCGCCGGGGTGGGTCTCGGAAACAATCAAAGCCGCGGCGAACCTCAAGGCGAAGGTTATATTGATCGCATTCTTCGGTCAGGGCACGCTCCGCACTCAGGAGGAAAAGGACAAAGCCGCGGCAATTCTGAAACCGCTGGCGCCGGAAGCGGAGAAAGCCGGGGTCATTTTAGGGATCGAAAACACACTCTCGGCGGAGGACAACGCGCGGATACTCGACAGAATCCAGTCTCCCGCTGCCCAGGTTTATTACGATGTCGCGAATTCGACCTTTGGCGGGTACGACGTCCCGAAGGAGATTCGGTCGTTAGGGAAGCGCATTTGCGAGTTGCACTTCAAGGACCGCACGCTTCTCGGACAGGGCGAAGTGAATTATCCAGGTATCCGCGACGCAGTGCGCGACATCGGTTACCAGGGCTGGATTATTCTCGAAGGAGCGAATCCGCTCGGGCCGAAAATCAGCGGAGCGTACAACGCAGGATTCGTTCGCGGGCTTCTGCTGGGTTAGGGCTTCCGGAAAGGGAAAAGGGCGGCCATTCTTCCAGCGGCGCTTTCGTGCGTACGCGAATTCAGGCGAATGCACGACCCAGGACGGATGGTGCGTAATATGTTGTTTAATCGAAAGATGAGGGCAAAAGTATGAAGTTTCAAATGAGGTCTTTTCAAACGGCCTGTTTGGCGTGGCTAATGGTGATGGCGCCGTTGGATTGCTTTTCCGAGGGTGGATTCGTGATGAAGGATGGCGGCACGATCGTGTTCCTCGGCGACAGCATCACACAGGCAGGCACGGGAGCCGAGGGTTACATCACGTTGTTCAAGCACGCTTGCGATGTTTCGGGACATAAGGTCAATGTTATCAACGCGGGGATCAGCGGGCACACGTCAAACGATATGCTCGCGCGGCTGCAAAGGGATGTGATTGACCGGAAGCCGGATTGGGTCAGCATATCGTGCGGGGTGAACGACGTGTGGCATGGGGAACGCGGAGTGCCTCTGCCGGATTACAAAAAGAACATGGCGGAGATCGTGGGCCGTTGCCTGGAGGCGGGGATAAAGGTTCTTCTCCTGACCGCAACGCCGATTTATGAAGACCCAAACAGCAAGGAGAATCAGAAGCTCGCTGCGTACAACGAGTACCTCCGGGAAATGGCAAAGGGGAAGAAGATCGCGCTCTGCGACCTGAACAAGGCTTTCCTCGCAGTCTATGAAAAGAAGGCGGCGAAGGAGAACATTTTGACGACGGATGGCGTCCACATGAATCCCGACGGGAACCGCCTGATGGCGCGCGAGATTTTCCTCGCGTTGGGCGCCAACGAGGAGGAACTGAAAAAAGCCGAGCAGCGCTGGGGCGCAGACCGGCTCCCAGCGGTTCCGGGAGAAAGACAGCTAAAGTTGAGTGCAGCTCGTTGGGATTTTGAGAGCGGGGACCTTCAGGGATGGACGCAGAGCGGTAACCTGGCCAAGCAGCCCACGAACAGGAGCGATGACCGGCATTCCGGGAACTTCAGCAAGCATGGGCGATATTTCATCGGCACGTGCGAGTTGACCGGGCCGGGCACAGCCTACAACGACGACCTAACTGGCGAGTTGAAGTCGCCGATCTTCGTCATTGATGCCGCGGCAATGTCACTGTTAGTTGGCGGCGGAAGCAGCGAGAACCTCCGCATCGCTTTGCACGACGCGAAGACGGGGAAGGAATTGATGGTCGCCCGGGGGCGAGACGCCGAAGCGATGCGCCGGGTCATCTGGGACCTCGGCGAGTTTCAGGGGCGCACCGCGTATCTGAGAATTGTGGACGCTGCGAAAAGAGAGTGGGGACATATCAACGTGGACGATATTCATCCCGTTACTGCTCAGGAAATCGGGGCGATGGAGCGCGCTGAGCAGGAAAAGAAAGAGGCGGCGAAGAGGAAGACTGCCAATCTCCTTGAGGGTGTCTTGAAGGCGGAGCGGAAGGTGTATTCGGGCAAGGAGCTTTTTGCCCTGGGGATGCCTCTGGGACCTGTCGGCGGTGGGTCAGTCTATCTGCGGGGAACGGGCGAACTGTACCGTTGGGAAATCTTCAACAACATGAACTCCGCGGCTCACATCCCCGACCAGTTCTTTGCGATTCGCGCGAAGCCAGCCGACGGCGAGGCTGTCACCCGACTGCTGCGGTACGACGATGGGAAGGCGCCCGGCGTGAAAGACATCCGCTTTGTGGGCGAGTTTCCAATCGCATATTTGGATTACATTGACCCCGCCCTGCCCGTGAAGGTCTCGATGGTCACCTTCACGCCGTTCATCCCTGCAAATGCTAAGGATTCGGCTCTGCCGATGATATTTTTCAGCTTCACTGTGGCCAACGAGTCAAGTAAGAGCGTTAACGTTTCACTCGTAGGGACGCTTCAGAACGCGGTGGGGTACGACGGCAAGGCCCGCTACGAAGGAGTTTCCTGGGATGGCTACGGCGGCAATGTGAGTTTGCCCCTTCCAGGAGGACAGAACGAGTACCTCGTCTTCATGACCAGAGAGGGAGCGAGCGGAAACATGGGCCTGGCCATGGGGGGGGAGGGGGCAGCGGCAAACGCTCAATGGGCGGATGTGAAATCCTTCCTCGAGGAGTTCTCTCGCACGGGGTCGGTCGGCGTCCCCGCGGAAGGCCCGAGTGAAAAGGGAAAGACCTGGAACGCGGCTCTGGCTTCCGCTTTCGAGATTTCGCCGGGGGAAAAGAAAGAGGTGGGGTTCGCGTTGCTCTGGTATTTCCCAGGACGGTTGGGCGTTGGAAACATGTACGAAAATTGGTTCGGCAGTGCCATTGACCTGGCGATGTATCTGAACGAAGCAGGCCGCCTCAGCCAAGCTACGATCCTCTTTCACGACACGCTTTTCGACACGACGCTGCCGTATTATGTGGTCGAGAGACTGAGCAGCCAGATGTCGAGTCCCTGCACTCAGTTGTGTATGTGGCTGAAGGATAACAGCTTCTTCGGCTTCGAGGGACTGCACGGCGACGGGAGCGGCTGCTGTCCGATGAACTGCAATCACGTCTGGAACTACGAGCAGACGCTTGCCCGGCTTTTCCCGGAGATCGAGAAGCAGATGCGGGTCATTGACCTCGAGCATCAGATGGAGGACAACGGCGCCGTTCACCATCGCGTCGAATTTCCTCTCAAAGGGAGAGTGACGGGGCCGGGAGCGG
>JAUYEE010000349.1 GCA_030691545.1 bacterium
ACGGACAGAGCGTGGAATCGCTGGCCGGTCGTCTGCCTCGGGGGGACGTGGCAGCATTTCTACGTGCAGGCGGCTGCGGAGCGCTACGCGAGACTTTTCGACGACGAGGACATGGCGGACTTCACCGCGGCTTTTGGGCAATTCGCCGCGAAGTACCTCCTCAGCGAGAAGTGCAAGCAGACGCATTATTACGCATACATGGATGTGCCGCTGAAAGGAGAGGCGTGGGACCTCTGGAAGTTCCAGCCCGACCATACCGCGACGAAAGATGGTGAGGGATGTGTTCACAGTGGCTGGTACACGCGCTTTTTCCCAGACGCAATGGCGAAGGCGTATTCTCTGACAGGGGACGCCCGCTTGCTTCGTCGCGCACAGGAATTCTGGCACTGTGGGAGCAAGCGCGGGTATCAGACGAAGTCCCTTTCCGCGGGTTGGAACGAAGTGGGCATGTTCGCCAATCACGTTCCCCCAAAGGACGACACGGTTCTTTCAACGAGCCGGATGTTCTATGAGTGGTCTCATCGGCGACGGGACAATGAACCGCCGGCGCCGATACGCGACCTGGAGATTTTCCGCCTCGGCGGTGGGAGACCGCTCGTACGTTTCACGGCGCCGGCGGATGGTGGTGGTGGGAAGGTCTCGCGGTACCAAGTCAAGTGCGCGGAACTTCCAATCGTCACCTACGAGGACTATGATTTCGCTCGCGACAACGGTGTGAGGGGGAACTTCTGGCGCGCGACAAACCTGAAGGGCGAACCCTCTCCCTCTTTCCCCGACGCCAGGGAGGAATTCATCGTCGCGGGGGTTCCAGACTCTGAGCCGCTCTATTTCGTTGTGGTCAGCTACGATGACTCCGACAACCGCGGCTCCTTGTCCAACATCGCCGGGGCGCGAGCGCTGGCGGAATGAGCTGGGGACCCTGGAAAAAGGGTAATAGGGAAACAAATGGTGAACCCATGGGCCCTGCCCAGATCGGTCCAGCAAGGGAGCGCGGCGGCGGTCTTCTCTATGGCTGGTCGGAGTCGGCTGACAATGCAAGCTCGGAAAGAAGATCGAGCGTCTTCCTCGCTTCTTCCTCGTTGATTCTCTCGATGGCAAAACCAGCGTGGATGAGCACGTAATCCCCCACCTCCACACCCGGCAACAGTTGAAAGCTCGCCTTTCGCTTGACGCCCTCGACTTCGACTTTCCCGAAATCGCCTTCAATTTGCACGACCTTCATTGGTATCGCTAAACACATCGTTGTCGCTCCAATCAACCCCTGGACTTCCGCCGCTTGATGCGCTCCGTGAGCCATGCCGCCCACTCCTCGGCGCCCTCGCCCGTGGTGCATGATATACCAATCACATCGAGATCCGGATTAACATTCAGGGCATCCTGCTTCATCGCCTCAACGTCGAAATCGCAGTAGGGAACGAGGTCCATTTTGTTGAGGAGCATGAGCGAGGCGTTGCGAAAGATGACCGGGTATTTCGCCGGTTTGTCATGTCCTTCAGGGACGCTGATGACCACGATTTTCGCGTCCTCCCCAAGGGCATAATCCGCCGGGCACACGAGGTTCCCCACGTTCTCGATGAAAAGAAGATCGAGACTTTGATACGGAAAGCCTGTGAGCGCTGAGGCAATCATGTTCGCGTCGAGATGGCAGCCGCCCTGCGTGTTAATCTGGAGGGTTTCAACACCGAGCTTCGCGATTCGCTCGGCATCGCGGCTGGTCTCGATGTCTCCTTCAATGACCCCGATGCGATACTTCTTTTTCAGCTTCCTGATGGCGACCTCGATGATGGAGGTCTTTCCGGCGCCCGGCGAGCCGATGAGATTGAAGACGACGACGTTGCTTTCATCGAACTTCTTTCGATTTTGCTCCGCGATGGCGTCATTCGCTTCCAGAATGTCCGTCAACACCTTGATTTCCACAACACGCTGTCCTTTCCTCATTTTTCTACACTATTCGCATTCAATGGATTTCAGCATGAACTCCTTCCCGCTGAGGATTTCGACTCTTGGCGAATCGCAGTCCGGGCAATGAAAAACGAAATCCTGTATGCGGAACTCTCTCCCGCAGTCGCCGCACTTGCCGATGAGCGGCTTCTTCTCGAAATCGAGGTGGGCGCCTTCTGCCACAGTCCCCTTCGACATAATCTCGAACGCGAACGCAAGGCAATCGGGCACGACGGTGCTCAACTCGCCAATCACTATGCGCAAGGTCGTCACCCGGGAGACGTTCTGTCCATCAACCGCCTGCTTGACGATGTCCATCAAATTGGAGGCTATCGAAAGCTCGTGCAATCGTCTTTTCCTTGCCCAAACAGCTCAGAATTTGCCGAGGAGCATCAGGACACCTATGATCACGAAAGCGGCACCTGCCACTTTGTGAACAGCCTGGCTTGGGAGATAGGTTCCGACCATCCGGCCGACGAAGACCGCCAAAAGCGTTATCAGGACCAGCGCTGCCGCGGCGCCGACAAAGACCCCAGAATGCGAAACGCCCTTTGTCGCCGCCAGACACAAGACCGCCAATTGCGTTTTATCTCCTAACTCCGCGAGAAACAACACGCCAAATGTGGTTATCAAGGTCTCCCAGAACATTCCACTCCCTTTCGCCAAATGTATTTTTGGGGACAGGATAGCAGGATGGATAGGATTCAGGGAAGCCCGTTTTCGAAGGCGCCGTTATGAGTGCTTCCCCGAGGAGAGGCGGATCCCCCCCGTTACATTCCCGTCTCAGGTATGCTGGTTCGCGATCACCTCGAGAATCCGCGTTTCGTCCGGACCGGGTGTGTGCCCGGTCTCCGCATACTCCGTGGCCATATCCACAAGGGTGCGCGACTGTACGTGCCTCAGTCCTATCTTTCCGGCCGTCTGAAGGGCGTCTATATAAAGGCCGGACTCGAGATAGACATTGGCCACATTACGCAAGGCAGAAGCTTTTCCCTCGGCATCCTTGATAGACTGGGCCATCCAGAGAGCTTGGTCGAAATGCCCGCGCCTCGCGAAACCGGAAGCAATGGCGGCTAAGGCCACGCCCAAAGCTTCGCGGTCCCGGATTCTGCCAGCAACCTGAAGCGCCTTGTCAAAAATGCCCCCTTCCGCGAAGCCGCCTGCCACGAGGGCAAGCTGCATAGCCCGCCCATAGCGCTCGTCTATTGCATTGGTAATCTTAAGAGCCTGTTGATAATCGCCAACCCCCACACAGGCAAACGCGATTGTGCCGAGGGCGATGGATTTGTCAACGCGGTCCCGGATTCTCCTAGCGGAGGCGGAACACTTCTCCAATATCCCTGCTGCCGCATCGCGTTCTTCGCAGTCCAGGTAAGCCCCCGATATGAGCGTCAACAACTCCACTCTGCGGAAGGCTTCCGGGACTGAGGAGGCCATTTCGACCGCGTCGGACAACTTCGCCAGGCATTTTTCGCGTTTTCCCGCTCCTGCAAAAGCATCCGCTATCTGGGCGGTGGCACGGCCCTTCCAGTACGCACCCCGAATCTTTCTCACCGCGCGGAGAGCTTGCCGGAACAACCCTGCTTCAGCGAGATTGTCCGCGGTCTCAGCCAGAGCCCAATCCATATCGCTGGCGCCGCGCTTCTGCTGAAAACTGGAAAAGAGCTTGGCCAGGAGTTCGCGAGTCCTGCCCTTTTGACCCGCCGCGGCCGAGGCCGCAGCAATCGCGCTCAGGGCAACAGCTTTCGGGCCAGCCGATTTTATGCTCTCCGCAGTCGCAAGCGCCTTGTCATAATCCCCCTCCTCCGCCCAGGCGCCCGCAATTCTACGCAGCGCGTAGAAAAGGCATGCAGGCTCGCTAATTCGCTTCGCGGCGCGAAGGGCTTTTTCGAGGTCCCTCGCCCGGCAACATTTGCACGCTATATCAAGCAAAAGCTGAGCTTTCTCTTCGTGGTTTCTCACGTCGCCGGCGGCTCTCAGGGCTTCGGAGAGCGCCTTTGTTGCTTTCTTTCTATCCCCGAGTTTGACATACCCCTCGGCGACATCGCAAAGGGCGCCGCCCTTGAGGTAAGGGTCACGGACTCCTCTTGCGACGAGGAGAGCGCAGGCAAGCGGGGCTTCTGCTCCAGCCGTTTGGATGTTATCGCTCGAAGTTGAGTTGTCATTCGATGGAGGCACGAATCATCCTCCGATGGGTACAGGGGAATGTGTAAAAACTGCCCGATTTGTCATCGGGATACTCTCAATTTCACACTGGGTCTGTAAAGAGTCGTTTTTGCTGGCTGGTGTGGGCGCGGCTGTATTTCAGTGGCAGACTACGAGCGTGAACATCGAGTCCTGCGTTCGGGGATTCAACTGCAAGACCGGTTCTTCGGGGGAGGACCGTGTGCAGGAAGATTCTGCTCCCGGTGTTACGCATTTTGTCTCGTCCCTGCGGGGCTTGATTGAATTCTGGCTTTTGGTTCCACGGGCTGACGCCCGAGGCTATTGAGTTTCATCCTCTGCGGGGATTCCGGAAATGCCGCAGGGCTTGGGGTCTGTGCCCCCCACGGGGCGACCCTCTCTTCTCCCAGGGCATAGGGTTGACCTCTCACGCCCAGCCCCGACAGGGGCGACACTTTCTTTGCCTCGGGCGTAAGCCCGTGGATGCCCGAGACGCTAACCAACCCCAAGCCCCCGCAGAGGGCGCCACATCCGATTCGGTTAATCTCCTCGTTCTCCCTTTTTTCATCCCTGCGGGGATTGAGCAGATGCCGCACCGGTTGTAGTGTGCGTGGCCCCGCAGAGGGCGATGGTCTATTTGCAGAAGGCATGAGATGGGCTACTTTCCCTCAGCCCCGGCAGGAGCGGAACGACCTGGTGCCCTCGCGCCGACAAGATGCAGCGGTACGACGCCCCATCTGCCACTGAATCGCAGCCACACCCGGTTGGTGTCGAAGGGTTAGCGGATATGGTTTGTGACCAACCTTCACCCAACATAACCGTCCGCACATTCTATCCGAGAACGGGCCGGGCGTCTTCGTTTTTCTCAATCAAGCTCCTGCACGATTTCATGGAGAATCTTCCTCTCGGCTTTGCCGGTTGCTACACCCGATTTCCCGAGCTGCCGTCCTATGTCAACCAGCGCCCAGACCTTACACAGGGCATCCTTCATACATCCTGCGACGCGAAGCGCATCGAGGTATCTTCCGTTCGCCGCGTACACCCTGGCCATGTTAGGCAACAAGTAGTCATCCAACCATCTTGTCCGCACTTGTTTCACTATCCGAAGCGCTTCATCCGGTTTTCCAGCCTCTAAGTATGTCCGCGCAATCTCCGCGAGGGCACGATTCCTTTCCTCAGGGTTTCGGATGTGCGCTGCCAGCCAACCCGCGACCTCGTACTTGCCTGCCCGAACGTACTCACACGCTGCTGACTCCATGCCGTAGTAAGGCGAACCGTTCTTGCGTTTCCGGGCGCTGTCAATCGCGTCCGATACATATTGAGATGCCTTTTGCTTCTCACCGAGTTGGAAATACGCAGCGGCTAAGTCAACCCAAAGCCACTCTTTGGCGTAGTCTTTTCCCACGAATGCAGCCGCCTGGACGGCGTCGGATAAGGTCTCCAGCGCCTTTTTCTTCTGATTTGCTTCAGCAAGCTTGCGCGCCACTTTAACCAAGAGTTCCCCTTTGCGAGAGGCGTCGTCTATGCCCTCCGCCAGTCGAAGGGCTTCATCGTACTCTCCCTCGGCGGCATAATGTTCTGCGATGGCTGACTGAGCCCTCTCAACGTAACCGAGAGCCGTTGACCTGTCGGAACCGCTGATTATGGACTCCCCGAGGCTGCGAGCCTGATAGAGAAGTTTCAGAGCTTCTTCCCGGCGCCCCGCCGTGAACAGACATTCTGCCACTTCTGCTTGAATGGCGGCCTTCGCCACCTCGTCTGCCACTTTGTCGGCAATCTCGAGGGCCCTGTCCTCCAACCCGATCCGGGCGTATGTCCCGGCCATCCTCTGCAGCGTGTACCGCTCGGGCGAGGCGCCGTCCATCGCTTCGAGAAGCTTATGAGCCTGCGACAGAAGCGTGGAGGCCTTTTCCTGCTCGCCAGCTTGAGCCTGTTTCTCAGCGAGTCGGCACAGATACCCAATTTTAGAAGGGATTCGCGGAATCAGCTCAATTGCCCGAAGGGCTTCGTCGTACCGCCCCCTTTCAATGCAGTTGCTTGATATGAGGAACGTTGCGATCCGCTTGCGATCCTCCGCGCTGCGGCCCTGCTGTCTATCAGCAAGGTCTTCGAGTTCATCGGCGCCGGGCTCGCGGCTGCCGATTCCCAAAACCTCTTTGGTCGAACGGAAAGCCTCGGAAACGAGCGCTAAGACGCTCCTTTTCTTGTCAGTTCTTTCTCTGGGAGGCAACACAGCGGGCTTCCAGTTGGGCCCGCCGATGCCCTCAGCCACCGCAATCGCTCGGGACAGGATTTCTGCCGATTTGCCTTTTTCGATCGTTTCGGCGTACCTCAGGGCGATGGTAGTTAGGTTCAGTACCTTGGGGTAGTCGTCTTCCTCTCTTTCGGCAAGTTGGAGGGCTTCGGAGAATATCTGCGAAGCTCTTTCCCTGTCGCCTGCGTCAGCATAAGCGGCAGCTACAGAGGCGAGGGCCCAGGCTCTCGAGCCGACATCGCCGATGGTCTGAGAAACGAGATAGGCGCAGGCGAGGGGGCTGCGTTCCGCTTCGGCCTTTAGCCTGATTTGCGGGATGAGACTCTCTTTCAGGTCGGTGCTTGTTTTCTCCAGCCTGGAAAACGCTTTCTCGTAAAGTTGGAGAGCGCGCACGTAGCTTGTTTGCTCGGCTCTCCTGGCGGACTTGAGAAGGTCGGCGGCGTGGCGGAGCGGTTCGCCTGGGTCTTCACCCCGCCGCAGGAAAATAAGCGGGACGAGGGCGGCAGCGCAAAGAACGAGAATTCCGCCCATAAGAAAGGCTATCTTCGCCCGTTTCATCTCAACAGCCTCCTTCGGAGCAACGGCTTCGTACCCCAC
The DNA here is from genome assembly GCA_030691545.1 of bacterium. Classification (GTDB taxonomy): domain Bacteria; phylum Auribacterota; class JABMQX01; order JABMQX01; family JABMQX01; genus JAUYEE01. Next base: position 6,956 of record JAUYEE010000349.1, read on the forward strand.
GCTCCGATAGTATGGCCGCAGGGAAGAAAGGACAAGCGTTTTCCGAGGTATCGCGCCACCTCCACCTGCCAGCGTCAGAGGGAGACATGAGGAAGGTCGCCACTCACTGGACGCAAACCGACGGGGAGATAACCCAGCGCGCCACCAAGACAGAGGAATATTCCTCAACAGAAAGGGGAATGTTACCCAAAAGGAGAAGTGCTCTGTGCATGAGCGGGGGCACAACAACCTCCGTCACGGTTCGCAAAACGTTCGCTGCCCCACCGCACTCGGCCCTGTCATGTCCTGGTACGGTTCCTGCTTTGCCCCAACTACGCTTCGCTGAACTCGATATGCTGCCCGCGACCGGAACGACCGGGAGCGGATGAATGGAACAGCGGTAACAGGGAAAAGCCCAGCAGGTGGGCATCGGTCTCATTGCGGCAGTCGCGGCGGGAAGTCCGCCTCAGCGGCAATGAATGCGTGGGAACGTCCGCAAAAACGTTGGAGAGGAAGCTAACAAACATGCGGCGACATTCCCACGCGGACAGCGACGACGCGGAGGAGCCAGGGCGCACCGGTGGTCCCCTGAACACTCCGGCCGGTGCGCCCCGTCGCCGCTGAGATAAAGAAATCAGCCGAGCTGGTCCATGCGAGGGGAAGCGGCTGAGGCCAAAAGGTCTCAGCCGCCCATTTTTGTAGTTCAACACGAGCCGGTGCAAGTGTGAGGCAGCGCCACGGCGAGTGGCCCGGAGCTCTATGTTCCGCTCTTGTGATACAGGCTTCCAGCCTGCCCCAACCGAGACTGAAGCGGGGTGGCCGTTCTGGATTTGGGGTCCTGGTTTTCGCCCATCAGAGAAGCTCGCGCCGGGCGAAATCCACGGCGTTGCGAAACACCTGAACGCCCGCTCCCTCCTCCGGCAAATCCTCTCTTGTCCAGCGTGGATGCTGCGTGCGGAAGAGGTAGCCTTCGGGGTGGGGCATCAGGCCGAAGATGCGCCCGGTAGGATCACAAATGCCCGCGATGCTGTCTATTGACCCGTTGGGGTTCAGGGGATAAGGGCAATCTGTTCGCCCTTCCGCATCACAGTACCGCACGACAACTTGCTCGTTCTCCACGATTGCACGGCGAACTTGCTGGCTGGCTGGAACGAACTTCCCCTCGCCGTGGCGGACGGGCAAATAGAGCCTTTCGATGCCGCGGGTGAAAACGCAGGGAGAATTGGGATTGACCTTGAGGTAAACCCAGCGATCCTCGAAGCGTCCGGAGTCGTTAAAGGTTAAAGTGACATCCTGCTGTTGGCTGCTATCGAGGCGGGGGAGAAGTCTCATCTTGACCACGGCCTGAAAGCCGTTGCAGCTGCCAATGATGAGCTTGCCGTCGTTGATGAATTTCTCAAGCTGCGGGCCGAGTCCGTACTCGAATTTCAGCGCGAGAACTTTGCCCGCAGCGATGTCATCGCCGAAGGAGAAACCCCCGGGGAAAGCGAGGATGTGGTAGTTGTCGAGGGAATCGTACCCGTCAATCAGGTCGTTGATGTGGACTCGCCTGGCGTCTCCTCCGACGGAATCCATGTTGAAGGCGAACTCGGTCTCGTAGTCGCAGTTGATGCCGTAGCCGGTGAGCACGAGGACTCTGGGCTTCTTCATCAAACCACTCCTCTCAGCGGTTTCTGCCAGGCTTCCTTGAGGTCGTTGATTTCGGAGCCGATGATGACGTTGCCCGACAAGCCGGTGACTTCGAAGCGAGCGTCTGCTGCAACTTCGCCTATCAGGGAAAAAACATTCCCCTCGAGTGCGCTCTCAAATGCGTCCTTCTTGTCGGGAGATACAGTCACCACAAACCGGCTCTGAGACTCGGAGAACAGGACGAAGTCGTCGCGGTCGAGATTTTCCGCTGGTACGGCATCGAGATGGATTTTCATCCCGAATCCCCCGGCAAAAGCCGTCTCTGCAAGAGCCACCCCTAATCCGCCATCCGAGCAATCGTGGCAGGAGCGGACGAGCCCGTTCTCAATAGCGGACGAGAGCGCGTTATAGAGGCCAATCGCTTCTCGGGCGTTGACGCTCGGAACCGAGTTGCCTACCGCGCCGTGCATGGCAAAATATTGCGAACCGCCAAGTTCGTTTCTCGTGATGCCGAGGACATAGACAAGGTCGCCCGCTGATTTGGCGTCCATGGTGACGCATTTCTCGACGTCATCAATCTTGCCCATGGCGGAGAAGAGAAGAGTCGGCGGGACAGAGATGCGGTACTTGCCCATCTTGTAATCGTTCTTCATGCTGTCCTTGCCGGAGATGCAGGGGACGCCGAAGGCGGTCGTGTAATCGTAGAGGGCTTTGCAGGCTCGGACGAGCTGGGCGAGCTTGTATTCGCCGTCGGGGGTCTTGTCCGAGACGATGGGGTCGGGCCAGCAGAAGTTGTCGAGACCGGCGATGTGACCGAGTCTTCCTCCGACGGCGATGATGTTGCGGATAGCTTCATCCACAACGCAGGCAACCATGTGGTAGGTGTCAATGTCGCCGTAGCAGGGGTTGATGCCGTTCGATATGGCGATTCCTTCATTCCTGCCGAGGATGGGGCGGATGACCGCGGCGTCGCTGGGTCCGTCGTTGTGGGCGCCGACGAGGGGCTTGATGACGCTTGTGCCCTGGACCTCATGGTCATACTGGCGGATCACCGGTTCCTTGCTGCAAATGTTGAGACGGGACAGGAGTCCTTTCAGGTCGGCAGTCACGTCTTCCTTAAGAGGAATATCCGGTTCGGCGTGCTTCGGACGCAGCCAGCGGGCGGTCATTTCCTTTTTGGGAACGCCGTCGTGGAAGAAGTCCATGTCGAGGTAGGCGATGGTCTTGCCGTCGTACAGCACGTGGAATTTCCCGGAGTCGGTGTATTTACCGAGCACGGTGGCTTCGACTCCGCGTCGTTTGGCGAGAGAGAGGAACTCCTCCATCTTGTCCGGGGGGACGGCGAGGGTCATGCGTTCCTGGGCTTCGGAAAGGAGAATCTCCCAGGGATCGAGCCCGGCGTATTTCAGGGGGGCTCGCTCGAGGTGCAGCTCACAGCCGCCTGGTATGCGCGCCATTTCCCCGACGGAACAGGACAAGCCGCCGGCGCCATTGTCGGTGATGCAGCGGTAAAGACCGGCGTCTCTTGCTTCAAGCAGGAAGTCGGTCATTTTTTTCTGTGTAATCGGATCGCCAATCTGGACGGCAGAGACAGGGGACTTCTCGTCCAACTCCGTGGAAGAAAACGTGGCGCCATGGATGCCGTCTTTGCCGATTCTTCCGCCGGTCATGACGATGAGGTCGCCGGGGTCGGCTCGCTTGATGGAAGCGTCCACATCGCCGACCTTACGAGGAAGAATCCCGCCGGTGCCGCAGAAAACGAGGGGCTTGCCTGCGTAGCGGTCGTCGAAGATGATGGCCCCGTTCACTGTTGGAATGCCGCTCTTGTTGCCTCCATGCTCGACGCCCCTGCGCACTCCATCGAACACTCGTTTCGGATGGAGAAGCCGCGGAGGGAGTTCCTTGTCGTAATCGGGCGGAGCGAAACA
>JAUYEE010000351.1 GCA_030691545.1 bacterium
ATCTGCGGCTTGATGCCATAGGCAATCGGCCTCACCTCAGCGGTGTGCACCCTCCTCTCGCTGACGAGCAGGGTGACCTCAATGCGGACCTTACCGGTCATGGCGAAACTGGCATAGTCCATCCAGTTGAACTGGCCGTAAGTTAGAAAACGATGCACAAACACAGGCTGACCGTCCACGGTCACCTTGTAAGACTCGCTCGGCTCCGCGCCTGGGTAGGGGGGGGGTAAGGCGTGACCTCGGCGAAGGCTGCTACTGGCAAGAGCATCAAAAGCAATCCAATCGGACACGCTAACAATCTGGACACCATTGTATTCATTGTATTGTCCTCCTGTAATCCCGAAACATGCCAACGACCGATGGCACGTGCAACCCGGCAACCCACACCAACCGCCGGGCCGCGAGGGGAATCACGTCAACAGCGAAAGTCTTACATTCCATCTTTAGGCACCGGGGCTGCGAGCAGGACGGACGTAGCCCCCGATCGTCACTGAGCGATAGTGGTCGGCTTACCGGAGTACTGTACACTTTTATCCGGATACCCATTACTGACTGATACGAAGCTGACACCCAAAGCATCGCTCCTGCAAAGAGAAGGGCGCGTCTCATTGGAGCGCGGCGTTCACGCCGCTTCACCATCGGAGTATCCGAGGACGCCCGACTTTCGAGCGTCTTTTTCCTGCCGAGCGTGAAGCGGACTGAAGTCCGCGCTCCGCTGTGGATTCTGCCAGGGATCAACGATTGAATGTTCATACGTTGTCTCCATAGATCGTTTCTCCGCTGCAAAGACCGCGTAGCTGTGCGGCAGCAGATGCACGTTGAAGGACGCGCGTTGCTCGCCCCCGCCCCCGCGGCTGCGGCCGCCACCGCGACGGCCCTGTCCGGATTCTTGCTGCGGCGCCTGCCGGGCGATGACTTCGTCGGTTACGAGATTGCGTAGTCTGGTGAAGTCGCCGGTCGCGCCAAGCCGCAGGTCGGTTTCGACATGCTGACATTTTGCACAATGAAGGTGTTGTTGTCACACACAAATAACGCAACGTGGCCGGGTCCGCCGAGCCGCACCGGAAAGCCGGTCATCACGTAATTCTTGATCGCGGTCGTGACGCTCGGCGGCAGGCCGTAGAGGTCGTTGAAGTTTTCGGGGATCGTCCAGACGTAGAGGACGCCCCGCGAATAATGATCCATGAGCAGCAGCGGATAGCCTCGCCCGTTGGCCAGCGCGCACACCAGTTGCCAGGCGTCGTTGGTGAGGAATCGGACGTCCGGGAACAGGATGTCGCCGGCTTGTTCGCCGCCCAGGCTGGACGCGTTGCCCGCGCCGAACCCGCCAGGAATTGCAGAGTGGGCGGCAGCGACTCTAAAAGGCGTGGGCTCAAACGCTCGGTTTGGGCGCCTTTTGGGGTTTGCGTCTTTTTCGCGTCACACACCCACTCGCCCGGGAGAAGCCCACCTCGCGGCTCTCATCGCCCGGGCACAGGGCATTCTCAGCATCAAGGATGCCCTGACCGCCATCCCCTTTTTGTTTACCGCTTGGCGGTAGGTGATGCGCGCTCATAGCGTTGTGTGCGTTTTCGGCCCTGAGCATCGATTCTGTGGACTTCCCATTTTCTTTCCACGGCAGAGCATCCTCTGTAACAATCCCTTCTTCACGAGTGGAGGCATCGTTGCCTCGAGCAAAAAAACCAACCGTAACTTCAACGAAGGAGGGCTTGATGATGATGCCGTTGCGCCAGAGGATGATCGAGGACATGCAGATTCGGAACTTTTCTCCTCAGACAATCGAGGGCTACGTGTTCTATGTAGCGCAGTTCGCCAAGCATTTCAAGAAGGCGCCGGACCTTTTAGGGGCAGAGGAGATTCGGGGGTATCAAATTCATCTTTTGCGAGACAGGAGGATTTCCCTGTCGACGATGAAGGTGGCGGTGAGTGCGTTGCGGTTCTTGTACAAGGTGACCCTGAGGAAGGAGTGGGCCGTGGAGTACCTGGAGTATCCGAGGAGGTCGAAGAGACTTCCGGTGGTCTTAAGCAAACAGGAGGTGTCTCGCCTGTTCCCGGTGGTTCGCAACCTGAAGCACCGGACGGTGCTGATGACGCTTTACGCCACGGGGATGAGGGTATCGGAGGTCACCCGGCTGCGGGTGGATGACATTGACAGCAAAAGGATGCTGATTCGGGTTCGCGAAGCTAAGGGGATGAAAGACCGCTATGTGCCTCTTTCCCCGACGTTGCTCAGTGCTCTCAGGAGCTACTGGAAGAAGTACCGCCCCAAGGGGGCTCTCTTTGCGTCGCAGCTGACGCACTCTTCATTGACTACAGGGTCGGTGATGAGGATATGCCGCGACGCTAAGAAGAAGGCGCACTTATCCAAGCCAGTGAGGCCTCACACCTTCCGTCATTCGTTTGCTACACATCTTCTGGAGGCAGGGACGGACCTCAGGACCATCCAGGTTATTCTGGGACACACAAGCCTGCAAACCACGGCCATCTATCTGCACGTGGCCGAAAACACCATCCGGATCAAAAACAAGGCAGAGGACCTCCTTGGGGTAGTCCTGAAGCAGGGAGCGCCATTATGAAGGCGCCACACCTGGAACTGGCGGACATCGTGCGGCAATATGGTTCCGTCTATCTCGCACGATGTGGCAATACGATGCCTCCCGAACAGCGTAAAGCTCTCAAGGACATCGTCGCCTGTCGCACCGCCGCCTTAGCCTGAATTATTCATAAACGTATAGGAATAAGTGTTAGTGGACACATCTGTAGGTGTTTGGGGAGACCGCGTTGTATATCGCGCTGGAATATGGGTTTTGGGGCTGGGTGAAGAGACACCGCCTCCTTACCCCCAATTCGTTTTCAGGCGGGGGGCACGCCAAACTGACAGTTATCCGTCGGGAACGGCGTGAAGGGGTCTTCCTGTGCGGCCAAGGAGCGCGGTGACACAGTGTGTCAGCAGAGGCTTGAGGGGATAGGACAGAGGGAGATGAAAGATGATCTTGCTCTTGAGAATCTGGACGCGGGCGCCGATTTTCAGGAGGCGCAGACGGATGGTGTCGAACTGCGCGCGGGCCAGCGCGGTGCCCTTCAGGAAAGTGCAACGGAACGTGTGCATGAGAATGTAGGCGGCGCTGTGGAGGAACAGGCGAAATTGATTCGCCTCGAACTTGTGACAACTCGTGCGATCGGATTGAAGGTGACGCTTATGCTCCTTGATCATCAATTCCACGCAGCCGCGCGAGCAGTAGAGCTTCTCGTAAGTGATCTTCGGTGGGGCGGATACATTGGTCACGACATACCGCGGATCCACGCCGAGGGGGGACGCCTCGGCCCGCAGGATCACCCTGCGGGCACGACTCCAGGTCTTCGCCGCATAGTAAAACGACGCGTACCGGCGGAGCTTCCCTCCGTGGCGCTCGGCCGCTTCCTTGGCTTGTGCGAGCGTCACCTCAGACCGTTTCAGGAGGATGGAATTCTTGGCCAGCCCGACGAGGTAGAACAGGCCCTGCGCCTCCAGCCAGTCGAGCACCTCAGGTTTGGCGAAATGGGAGTCGCCCCGGAACAGAAACTTCGTTTTGGGCCAGGCTTCCTTCAGGCGCCTCACCACTCGTTTCAAGACGGCCATGACATCCTGGGGCGTGGGGGTCTTGCCCGGTCGCAAGATGGCGGTGATCAGTTTTCCGGACAACCCCTCATACACATGAAAGGGCTGAAAGCAGTACTCGTTCTCGTAGGCGTTGAACAACCGTAACTGCTGCTCTCCGTGGACCACATCGGTCGTGCAGTCCATGTCAAGCACAATCACCTTCGGCCCGCGTTTGTAGGAGGCGATGAAGTGGTCGCACAACGCGTAGGCAATGCGCATCAGGTCTTTGCGGGTCACCATGTTCTCCAGCCGAGAGATCGTCGGCTGACTCGCCAGGTCGGGATCATCCACCGGATGACGTCCGGCAGCGATCTTCAACGCGGGGTCCCCTTTCAAACTGTCACAATCGTTGGCGTCCTCATATCCCAAAGCGATCTGAAACACTCGTTGAGCGTTCATATCCCAGACCTCGTGCCGCACATAGGAAGGATGGCGGGAGTCCACGATGGCATCGGTCAGGGCGTCAATCACCCCGATGCGCTGCTCGACTTCTCGTAACAACAACACTCCGGCATCCGAGGTCACCCGATGATCGTCAAAAACTGCCGTAATTTTCTTGCTACAAACACTTGAAAAAACGAGCGGCTCGGTGGTAGAATTCATCATGAGCGAGACACCTTCCTGTGTTAGTTGTTCCTTGCTACTAACGCAGTATAGCATAAGGAATTCAGGTCGTCTCGCTCATTTTTTATGAATAATCCAGGCTAAGCAACATTAGCCTTGCAATGGTTCTGGCTTTCGGTTGTGTGAATCATACTCCGATGCGCTCCACGACGTTACAGGGTCCACGCGCCCG
>JAUYEE010000048.1 GCA_030691545.1 bacterium
ATGAGCTTCATCGGACCCCGCCCCGAAAGACCCTGTTTCGTCCAGCAATTCGAAAGGGAAATCCCCTTCTACTCCTACCGCCACATGGTCAAGCCCGGAATCACAGGACTCGCCCAGGTTCGCCACTATTACACCGCGACCACGGAAGAGACCGTCGGCAAGCTCGAATACGACCTCTATTACATGAAGCACATGTCCCCCCTCTACGATTTCATGATTCTCCTCGACACCGTTAAGACCATCATGTTCGGGGCGGGGGCAAGGTAACTTCTCGGGGACTATAGCTGTCCTTCATCAAGACTTCTCTCACGGGGACGTTCGCCCTCCCCCCCACCGAAAGGCACATTACGTTCCGCTTTTCCGCGGCATCCGTAGTCTGTAGGTCCGGGACTGTCGTTTTCGTGCAGAAGGAAGAGCAGGCTGGGGCAGAGGCCGACATTCGCGCTTCGATTCAGGTTGCTATTTGCGTACTGGCGGGGTGGCATTCTGCGCGAATGGGAAGGGATGCAAATGTTTCTTTGGGATGGCGTGGCGAGCTACCGCGCATTCCTGGAGAGCTACTTGGCACTATAACCGTAGATGTAGTACGGCGTATACTCCTTGATGTTGGTCAGGACGCAGCCAACGACCCTTGCTTTGGCCCCGCGGAGGAGTGTCTCAGCTCTCCGCACGAGGTCGCGTTTTGTAGATTCCGCTCGGACCACGAGAAGGACTCCGTCCACAATAGCCCCGAGCAGACCGGCGTCGGTTACGGCCATGATGGGGGGAGTATCGAAAACCACAAAGTCGAACTGCTTTTTCAACTCGTTTACGGTTTCGGCCATCTTCCGCGACCCGACCAACTCCGATGGGTTCATGGGCGGCCTTCCCGCGGTGATAATTGTAAGGTTAGGGATTTTCCCTTTGTGGCTGACGGCGTCGAGGGTAGCTTCACCGCGAAGGAACTCCGAAAGGCCGGGCTGAAGCTCCATGTTCAAGAGCGTGTGCATGTTGGGGCGACGCAGGTCGCAGTCAACGACCGCAATCTTCTTTTCGGTGTCCGTCGCCATAACGGTCGCAAGGTTTAGGGAGGTCACGGTTTTCCCTTCTCCCTTGATCGCACTGGTCACGACCACGCTGTGCACGGGGGGTCCGGAATTCAAGGCGAAAAGGTTTGTTCGTAGCATCCGGTACTGCTCGGCGATCGTGCATTGAGGGTCGGTGTAGGAGACAATATGAGGGTCAATGCCCGATACATCCCGCGACGCGACAATCGGCGTGCTGTGTTCGGTCGCGAGCCCAAGTTCTTTCCGTTCTTTTTCCGCCTTTGCGAGGGCATCCGCGATTCTGCCCATGATTCACGACCTCTCTGTCATTCTTTGACCATTTCGCGTGGCCCCGAGTCTATGTGCTCGGCTTCTCACCGGCCGCTTTCTCGGCCCGGCTGACCATCGGAACCGGCGCAGTCGGTTTTTCGTTTCGATCAGCGCCGTTGCTTTCGATGGCGAGCTTGTACCTTCTTTCGCCGCATTGGAAGACGATTCTGTCCCGGGTTAGGTCAGCAACTTTCATTCCAAATATCCGGTCGCCGGGTTTTAACTGGACGCCGTCTATTGTCGCGAGGAAATGGCCATTTTCCGCCCAGATGCCAGCCAGTCGCAGCGTGCCCAGCTTGCTGAGGATTTGTTCTTCGTCTGGCGGGGAGTTCGCGTCCTCTGCTTCAGCCTGCCGTTCCTGGGGCTCCTCCGGAACCGACGCGTCGCACACGGAATCACGACGAGACATCGCCGAGTCCGCCTTTCGTCGGAACAGCCGCTTCAGAACGGACCGTTTCTCGAATACCCTTCCATCGCCGTCGTAGAAGTGGCTTCCGGCCGCTTCATGACGCGGCAGGATGCCGCGCATACCGCGGGAACTGTCCTCAATCACCGGCATCGCGAATTCCGCGACGATTTCTTTCACAATTGCCTCGTCAATTTTTCTTGTCTCCCGGAGATACCCCAACAGAAGAGCTTGGTCACAAACGACGTTGATAAGGCGGGGGGTTCCCCTCGAGAACTGATACAGGGATTCCATCGCCCCTTTTGTGAACTTCACCCCGCCAGAGGCGGGGCTGCTTCCGGCTACGCTGAGACGATGCTCGATGTACTTCTGCGTTTCCTCCCGGTCGAGGCTCTTGAGGTGGTACCGCAGACTTATCCTCTGTCTCAACTGCTCTAGGTCGGGACGATTGAGCTTGTCGCGAAGCTCCGGCTGTCCCAGGAGCATAATTTGAACGAGCTTCTGGGTCTCGGTTTCCATATTGGAGATCAGCCGCATCTCCTCCAGCGCCCTGACGGTGAGGTTCTGTGCTTCATCAATGATGAGAACGACCGTGTTGCCCGCCTCGTTTCGCTCAAGAAAGAACCGGTTGAGCTCGTCGAGCAGGCTGACCTTGTTTCGTCGGTCTGTTGTGAGGCCAAACTGCAGGCAGATTGCCTCTAAGAGCTGCTTGGCGGTCAACGTCGTGTTTGTGATGAGCGCCACCTTTGCCGCGGGGTCGAGTTTCTGGAGCAGAGTACGGCAAACGGTCGTCTTGCCACTCCCGATTTCGCCGGTGATGACGACAAAGCCCCTTTTCTCCGTGACAGCGTAAACGAGACTCGCCAGCGCCTCGGTGTGTTTCTGGCTCGGAAAGAAAAAGGACGGGTCCGGCGTCAAGTCGAACGGTCGTCTCTTCAACCCGTAGAAGTCAAGGTACACGGGGCTTCCCCCTCACAAAGAAGTAAAGGTGACCACGACAAGCGCGGCGCCAAACAGAATGACCAGCGCCGCCACAACCATCCAGCTCAGCTTTTCTCTCTTTTTGTCCCTGGCCTTTTCGGCGGCAGTAGTGATGGCAGGGATCGTCCCCACGACGGGGATATCCAGAAATGACGCCACGTCCTGCACGTTCTTGAAGGAACTATCCATCACGTCTCGCAGGACCGCCAGTCCGATTCCCAGTCCGGTTCCGACAATCAAGCCGAGGAGAGCGAGCTTCCGCTTGTTCGAGCCCTCCGGCGAAGTGGGCTTTCTGGCAAGGTCTTGAATCACGAAACGATTACGATTGCGTTCGTTCGCCTGGATGATCCACGCGTTCTCACGCTCGGTCGTATATCGCTCACGCATACTGCGAAGCTCTTCCTCTTCCTTCATCAGCTTACCGAGCTCCGTCTGAAGAACCGGATACTGTTTCACGCGCTCCTCACACTCCGCCCTCTTTGAGAGAAGTCTGTCGCGGGTCTTTGCCGACGTGACAATCTGAATGTTCGCCTGGTCCAGTTTTTCTAAGAGAGTGAGGTATCGGGGATTGGCCTGCCGTTTCTGCTCGGTGGTTGTCTGCTGAGCCGCCTTTTGCATGAGCAACTTCCGGGTCTCAATTTGGTTTCTGAGGTCAACCACCGCCGGATGCGCTTCCTTCAACGTGCTCAGCATTTCCGCGAGCTTCAGCTCCAGTTCGTTGATTTGCGCCTTGTATCGGGCTACCTCCGGGTTGTCTTTGACAAGGGTCTCGCCAACAACCTCGGGGTCCAGCTCAGCAACCTGTCTCTCGATCTCTTTCTTGGTCGTCTCTGCATCGGCTAAGGACTGTTCGGCTGCCCTCAGGTCATCAATGATTTTTCTCAGTTCCTCCGCCGCAGAAAGCACCGTCCCGGGCAACTGGAGTATATGCTCCACGTTGAAACGCTTCACGGCCTCGCTGGCAGCGGCAACCTTCCCGTCGTAGTCTTTGACCTGGGTTTCGAGGAGCGTCACACGGCTGTTTAACGATGTCGTTTCTTCCTGGACGACGCGGTCAATGTAGTTCTGGATGACCTCGTTCACCACTCGATGGACCAGGTCGGGGTCCTCGCTTTTATAGGAGACCTGATAGACGTCATTCGCGCTCAGTTCGATCCTGAGGTTCTTCCGAAGACCGGTAACAATGGACTCCTCGTATGCTTCCCGCTGAGGCTCGGGTAGTTCCTTGAAAGAAGCGTCCAGCCCGACATTTCTGAGGACTTCCACAAGGTTTGATCGGCTGAAAATGATGGCCTTCATCACCGCTAAGCGGCCATCTTCTCCAGAGGTTCGCCGTGTGCTAGTCACATTTGCGCTCGGCCCCATGTCGCGGAAAACCCCCACCGCCTTGTAGGTCTTGGGAAGGGAAGATGCCACTATCGTCGCTCCGAAGAATGCCACGATCACCGGGATAATCACCAGGAATTTGTGTCGTGACAGGATACGCACATGTTCCCGCACGAAGTTGACGCTCGTTTTGCTGTCCGCAGGCTCCATTTCGACTCTCCTGACTAATCGCTCTTCACCGTTGCGAGTGCCCAACCCCTGTGCTGCACCCCATACCCCAAACCCTGCTTCGGACCTGGGGAGTTAGGGTTGAGGGTTTCGGGTTCAGGGTTTCGGGTTTGGCGCTCCGAACCGTCCGGCCCTATACCCTACACCCTATACCCTACACCCCATACCCCAGACCCTGCATCTTCTGCGCTACGGCTGTTCCGCCAAGGGGGCAAATCGGCCGTAATTCCGGTCCAGGTATAGGCTCTTGTTCTTGAAGAAATCGTAGATTTCCGCCATGTTTCGGCCTTGGGTGGCAGGCGTCACGATCTGTCCGAGGTAGGACCCGAGGGACACCGCCACCGTCGAAGGCACCACCACGATATCCCCCGGCCTGAGGTAATCGTTGTGGGCGAACTTTCCCCTGTACATGATGTCGCGAAAGTTAATCCTCTTCACCACCGGATTTTCGACGTCGGGAGTGATGACGTGAGTTCGCCACAGAGCCGCAGTCTTCCGAGGTAAGCCCGCTGCGACGATCGCATCCCACACCGTCAAGACATTCCCCTTCATCGGCACCGGTCCCGGAAGCCCCACCTCGCCAATGACGTAAACCCTTTTGCTCCGGTACACGGAAATACCCACCGAAACCTGTGGCTCAATGATGTATTCCGATAGCTTCTCTTTGAGGCTCTGCTCGAGTTCCGCCTTCGTCAGTCCATCCGCCTGGACCTCACCGAGAAGGGGCATGAACATTACCCCCTCCGGCCCAACCACGTACTGGCCGCTGACCTGATACTCGGCCGGTACGCCGACTTTCATAAGAACGTAAACGTCCACCGCGTCATCTACCCCGATGACGAAGGGTTTCTCCGCAAGCTCTTTTCCCATCTGTTCTCTAAGGGCCGCAGCGGCAGCCTCAGCGGCCGAGGACGAACTGGTCGTCTTGCATCCGCTCAGGCACATTGCGACCGCGATGAACACCGCTGACAGAGTCAAACAGAGGCAATGCTGTCGCTTCATAGCATACTCCCCCTTCCAAGAGCAGGGGACCATTGGAGCAGGGGACAGGAGAACGCCCCACAGCCCCTGCGGTCTACTTTTCTCCTGCTCTCCTTCCTTGCTGTTTTGGCCGTAGCGAAGGCGTCTCGCCTGCTGTCTGTTTTGGCCGTAGCGCACGCGTCTCGCGTGCCTTCCGAGTGTCCTCGAGTCTTCACCATTAAGCAAGTATCATACCAGTCAAACCGCTTGCAGCAGGCGAGACGCCTGCGCTACCGCTTGCACCGGCGCCAAAGTGGCAACGTACCGCTCCGACGGCCCTTTTCGTGGCAGGCCCTCACAGGCCTGGAGCCCGCGAACGGTCAGGTTCTGCTGATGTGAGATGTTTTCCGCATTGAAGGCATGATTCCCATTCCATGTCTTCGTTCGTGGACGCGATGTCGTGCATTCATGGGACTTAGCTCCTACCCAGGTCGTTTTCGAGAGCCAAATGTACCATAGCTGAGTCCATGGACTTGCGGTTAATTCTTACTTTGCTCTTGCCCGGAAGCTTGTCGTTTGGCTAACTGGTATTTCTTCTCGGTGTTCTCGGCTGGGGCAAGCACCCGTTGGCTCAAAGGCGTGGATGTTGCCCTTGAAGGCACGCACCCGCGTCGGTATCTGGCGGGACTTGTTGACGAACGTAAACAGCGGGAGTGTGGCGATACGGCGTGAAGGGCCGTTATTTGCGTAGGCGCAGGGAATTACGTGACATAGCTGGTGCGTCACCGAAGAGTTGAGATTCAACAACCTGCTGCGTTCCCCTGGCCGGTCGGGCCGAAGGCGTGGTCAAGCGCGCACGGTGCATGGGGACGGCTCTAGCGCTTGTGCGCGAAAGCGGGCAGGCAAAGGGTCCACGACACATTGCTCGTTTCACAACAGGAGCCCAAGGAAGGGCGTCTTCCGGGCGCACGGACGCCCGCCAATGGGCATCGTTTAACGACCGGGTGCGAACGGTGAGGGACCCCTCCATGCTGGGCGGCCTGGGGCACTCGCCAGTTTCGACAGCCTCTTAAAACGAGGGACCCTTCCGTGCTGGGCGCCCTGCCTCTTCCCCAGGAGCTTCGGCCCAGACGGAACAACTATCCCGGCCGCTGGAACAGACGGGATCGCCCTGGGCGAACCTGAAAGAGGACTTTCTTGGTCCATGTTGCCGAAACGAAGCGCCTGCGCCGAGTTGTTTTCGTAGCTACCTGCGTCCCTGTGAATTACGGTGTTGTCAAAAAGCAACGGCGACGTTGAACTGTATAAACGGAAGGCACGGCCTCAAATCAGTAATTCTGTCATGGTAATACATTGCAGTGCAATGAATTATGGCATTCGTACGACGACGAGCAAGGAAAAGCGGTAGCACCTGAGCCTCTGTCGCGTAATGCGGAGCACCTCTCTTTTTTCCCCGGAACGACGCTGGTTGGGGAAGAACGGCCTTGATGATCAGACCGACAGGAATCGCGAGTGTATGGAACGGGCCGGCGACGGGACTCTATTCGCATCATGCTGATGGAACGCAAGTTACATAACCAATCATGCGGGACTATCAGAAGTGCTTGGACGCCGTGGAACCAAACACTTGGGTCGCAGGGTCAGGGAACTGGGGCTACGGTGGCTTGCGGGACAAGGCTTAACTCGCAATGCAGAGCGAGTTAGGCACAGTTGTTGCAGAAGGCATAGCCGCTCGATCACGGAGCAAGGCGTCTTCTTGTCAATCTCCGCCCCGTTATCGTCCAAAGATTTCAGGGAATTCGCAGGGCTGTGTAACGTTGACAAGAACACAGTTTGTGCAGATTGTGGCCCGCTTCGCTTAGTTTGGTTTGCAGGCGAGTCTTTCTTTTTACGGTTCCATTGCACCGACCGACTCAGACGTATGGGATGGTCCCCACGGGAGGAAGGTGCTCCTGGACTGAACCGTAGCAGCAGAAGCGTGTTTGTTTCCGGTCTGCCGCCCAACCGACCATGGGGCAGGACCCCGGGTACGTCATGGTGGCGGAAGACTGTTGGGGACCGCTGTAGCGACCTCCGATAAGAAAGGAACATCGTGGTCGAGCACGGTGATCCACAGAGCGGAAACATAGAACTCACCCACCTGATTGACGTTGGACTGTGGCAGTCCATGCTCGATTCCCTCTCCGCGCAGCTCGAAGCGGGTATCACCCTTTTCAATGACCGCGGGGAGGTGATTCTGCGGTCAAGGCTGGCCGCTCTGTGCGATGAGGCAATGAAGAGAGAGGGAAAACATCCGGCATGTTTCCGATGTTGCGAGATCGAGCCAGTTAAAAATGATGACCGTGGGGAATTCGCGCTGTGCCCCTACTGCGACCGGATGATCAACTTCGGCTTCAATTTCAGGGTGGATTCCCTGGCCGGGCATGTTGTTGTCGGCCCGGTGTGGATTGCCGAGAAGGAAACGCCTGCAACGCTCACACGCCTGGCCAGGAGATTCGGGATTAGTCAAGCGAAATTCACTCAGTTACGGGGGAGCATCAGAGATTACTCTCTCGAGGAGTTCCGAAGGGCTGGCGAGATGGTTCAGTCAACAATGCGGGTCGCCTGCGAAACGTTGGCAACGAGTCTGGAACTTGCATCAGAGGTCGGCGAGCTCAAACAGTCGCTCCTTCTGGAAAAGAGGAAGACGTGGCAGCAGATGGTTCGGGATAAACAGACCGGCGCCTACCGGTACCACTATGGTTTGTCTCGACTGAAGGAGGAGGTCGCCAGGGCAGAACGGTACAAACAGTCCCTCTCCATTGTTGTCATCGGATTTGCCCAGTACCGCTCCTACGTTGACCGGTACGGCCCTACCGTGGTGAGCACGATTCTGGGCAATATCGGCAAGCTAATTTACGGAGGGTCTCGCCGCACAGACGTTCCCGTCAGACTTCGGGAAGAGGAGTTCCTTCTTGTTCTGCCGTTCACCGCCGAAAAGGGGGCAAAAGCGGTGCTGGAGCGGATGGAAGAGGAGATTCGGTCTCTTGGGCTTCTCACGGAGGATGGGGGAGCAATAGAACCCCCTGCGCTGGTGGATGGGGTTGCGAGCTATCCGCAGGACGGGGCGAATGAAAGAGACCTTCTGCGAAAGGCCCTTTCCAAGGTCAGAGAATAGCCTGCCCGGGGTCAGGGTTTGGGGTTCGGGGGTTGGGGTTTGGTGCTCGCAACGCGGGCTGCCACGCCGTACGCCACACCCTATACCCCATACCCTATACCCTGAACCCCGAACCCTAACGCCCCAGAAGTCCATACCTTCTCATTTTCTTGAAGAGCGTCGTGCGGTTGATCTGGAGGAGGTCCGCGGCTTTCTTCCGGCTCCACGTGCACTGTTCGAGGGCATTCTGGATAATCCGTTTCTCCGGTTCTTCCAGCGCCTTACCTAACGGCAGCACTCCTTTGTACGCGTGAGTTGGCGCCTTGGCTTCCACAACGGCGGGCGGGAAATTCTCCGTCGTCAGATACGGCCCCCGCGCAAGGATGACCGCTCGTTCGATCACATTTTCAAGTTCCCGGACATTCCCCGGCCAGGGGTAGCGCTCGAGGACTTTCGTCGCCTGGGCGGAGATGCCTTTGAGGCCCTTGGAGTATTTCCGGGCGTACATCTCGAAGAAATGCTCCGCGAGAAGGCGGATATCTCCGACTCTCTCTCTCAGGGCCGGCAAATGAACCTGCAAGACGTTCAGGCGGTAGTAGAGGTCCTCGCGGAAGTGATTTTTGTGAACCATCTCCATGAGGTCGGTGTTGGTGGCGGTGATTACGCGGACGTCAACGGTGATGGTGTCGTTGCTGCCGACCATCTCGAACTGGTGTTCTTGAAGCACGCGAAGGAGCTTGAGTTGGAGTGACGGAGAGGCGGCGCCGATCTCGTCGAGGAAAATGGTGCCCCCGGAGGCTTGCCCGAACTTCCCAACGCGGTCTTTCACGGCGCCGGTAAAAGCCCCTTTGGCGTGCCCGAACAACTCGCTCTCGAGAAGGGTCTCCGGCAACGCCCCGCAACTGACCTCCACGAAGGGCTTGTCCCTGCGATTGGAGTTGTAGTGGGTGGCCCGCGCGAGAAGGCTCTTGCCGGTCCCGTTCTCCCCGAGGATGTTCACTGTCGCCTGGGTGTCCGCGATCAGCTCGACCAGGTCATAAATCTTCTGCATTTTGTAGTCCTGGCCGATGATGTTGCCCAGGCGATAGCGAGACTTCAACTCTTTGCGAAGGGTGGCGTTCTCGTCCTGCAACTCCCTCTGCTGGAAGAAACGCCTGATCTGCGTGAGGATTTCCTCGTCGTTAATGGGCTTGGTGACGAAGTCGTAGGCCCCCATTTTCATGGCGCTGACGGCGTCCTCGATGGTCCCGTAGCCGGTGATAATGACGAATGCAGAGTCGGGGGACCTTTCCTTGACCTTCTCTAACAGCTCGAATCCGTTCATCTCCGGCATGTTGATGTCGCTGAGGACGACATCGTGACCGTTTCGCTCGATCATCTCCAGTGCCGTCTTGCCGTCGGCAGCGCAACTGACGGTGTAGTCGTTCATCTCTAACATCTTGCCGAGGGACTTCAGGACAATAGGATCATCGTCCACGATCAGGACCCGTTGTTCATGCTTCTCGCCCAATTTTATGCCCTTCCTCTTGTTGTTTGAGGGGCAGACGAACCGTGAAGACGGACCCAACCCCTGCTTCGCTCTCCACAGTCAGTTCCCCTCTATGTTGCTTGATGATGTCCTGACAGATGCTCAAGCCAAGACCTGTGCCATTTTCTTTTGTTGTTACGAAGCTCTCTCCCAACTTCGACAGCACATCCGGAGGGATGCCGCAGCCGTTGTCCTTGAACCGGATGAGCAAATGCCCGCCCTGGGACCCCGTTTCGATTTCCAGCGTCCCTCCGTCGTTGATCGCCTCGAAGGCGTTCTTGATGAGGTTGATGAAGACCTGGTCGAGGTTGCTCCGGGCACTAATCCGTGGCAGCCGCGGGTCGAACTTCCGCTCCACACGGATGTTACGCTTCGTCTGCACGTAGGACATCAGCACGAGGATGTTGTCCAGAAGCTCGTTGACATCCGTGTCAATGAAGGTCTTGCGGCAATTCCGGGTGTACTGCATGAGCGACTTGACAATCCGGGAGATTCTCTCCAGTCCCTTCTTTGTCTCGCTGAAGCATTCCTGGAGGAATTCATCTCCATTGGCCTTTTTCACCGCGATGTTGGTGAAGCGCATGATCCCGTCGAGGGGGTTGTTAATCTCGTGGGCAACGCCTGCCACAAGCTCTCCCATTTCTGCCAGCCGCTGCGCGCGGGCAATCTTCGTCTTCATCATCACGTCGCTTGTCACGTCCTCGATAATCATCAACAGGAGCTTGTCCTTGGGTCTTTCGGGGGAGGTGAAGACGCGGGTATTGATGTTGAAAACGGAACTGGCGCCTTCGGCCATGGGGCACACCAACTGGCTTGTGCACATCGGCTCGGTCTGAAATGCTGCGTCGAGCTTCGCTTCCCAGCGGGCTCGCCCTTCGGCGGAAACGGAACCGAGGGCCTCCGAAAAGGAGCCCCCCGTAATCTCCTTTCCTCGCTCGCTGAAGAGGTCGCGAAAACTTCGATTCGCCAGGCGTATGTTGCGCTGCTCGTCGAGGATCACCACGCCGAGCGGGATGTTGTCCACAACAGCGGCGTTGAAGGCTTCAGCCAAGGAGAGCAGTGCCTTGCTGTCCCGAAGCCTGGCGGTCGTCTTCTTGATCGCAGCAGACAGTTTCCTGTTCTTGTTGTGGAGGTTTCTGTGGTGAAGCGCCTGCTCCAGGCTCGGGGAGAATTGGTCAACGATCGCCATCACCACGTCCAGGTCGCTCTGCTCAAACGGCCGTTTCGACTTCTTCTCCGTGAGATTCAAGACCCCAACGAGACGGCCATGGTTGACGATCGGGGCGCAGATGAACGATTCGGTCTTGTACCTCCGGGGAGACTCTGTCAGGGGGAGGGCGGCCGCCTCACGAGATATTACGAGGAGCGGCTTTTTCTGCTCCGCGACATAGCCCGCGACCCCTTCGCCGATGTTTTTGGTGAGGCCGACCAGGTCTTGCCCGCTGACGTCACATGCCGCCGCCAAGACCATTCGCTTGCGCCTCTCGTCGTAAAGGAAGATGGACCCGCTCTGGACCTCGAGAAACGCCAGAACTTCATCGAGGAAATGTTCCACCAGGTCCGGAGAGTTCGCGAACACCTGAAGTTTCTTCCAGAGCTGGTCAATTGCCACCGCCCGTGACTTCTGGTCGGAGAACCGGACGACGGCCTCATCTATCAGAGTCCCCAGTCCGTGTGCGTCCAGGGGCACGGCAGGGTTTTCAGGCGCCCGGTTGTTTCGCGCGGCGAAAACGTCTATGGCGATTCCCCTGGCATTCTCTTCTTCAATCAGAAGGGCTGCCACCTCGGGAAACTTTCTCCGCAACTTGCGCAGGAATTCGTCGGCCGACGGGTCGTCCGTGGGGATACTCCCGAGCAGAACCTTCACGGGTTCGTCGGACTGCCGGTGCGACTCGACCAGCTCCAGCGCCCTATCGGGTTCCTTGCATCGTGCAAGGAAACGGTGCCCCGTCCTCACCAGCGCGCGTGAGGCCCTTTCCAGAAAATCGCGGTCGCTGCCGACTATGACCAGATTTTGCATGACCTTGGCTCCTCTGCGACCCTGCGCGATCGCTCCCTGGGCGAACAACGCCTTGTCAGGGGACGGATGCGGGCTCCCGCCTTCGGGAACGGGGGTAGCCCATCCGCTGTTTCTCCACAGAAGACGGAAGCCGAACCGACTCCCGGGCCTGCTGCGCGAGCGAGACAAGAAAGGCCACTTCTCGCTCAGCGCGAGCGTCCAGCGCCGTTCGCTTTGTTTTGGGGACACTGAGGTTCGGCGGCGGCGATCGCGAGATGACAACTATCCCGGCGCGAAGCGCAGTGAGGCCCGCTTCTCCAGCGTCGTAGCGGCGCTGGCTCTGCCACGGGCAGAGATATTCGACAGCGAACCCTGCGGAGGAGCCATTCTGTCGCGGGGACGACGGCCGGAAAGGTGCCACGAACGAAGAAAGAGGCAACCCCTCGCATCCGGAGAGGAGGATGCGGGGAAGCTACCGGTAGGCACGTGTTGGCCGAAACGCCTCATTTCCCCCCGATTCTTCCTTTCAGAAGAATCCCGCTTTCATGTTTTATCTACGCCCTGCTCGCCCCCGGCGACATGGGGACCAAACTGCTTCGCGGCGAGCAGGAGTCACTCATGACTATTTGTCCTATTGGCTTCTGACACCCGCGAGGGATGTTTCCCAAATCAGACGAACACCCGTCTAAGCGTCAAAAGCGGGTTGTAGTATAGCAACATGGCTTCGCTTTGTCAAGCCCTTTCTTTGTTTCTCTCCACGAGGGCGCTGCTTCCTTATCGCTCAGCGGCGTGCGTGCGCGGACACTCAGCCTTCGGCACAGACTCTCTTTTTCTGTAATTCTTTTGAAGACAGCAAGGGGAAGCTGGAGAAAACCTTATCGTCCATGTTGCCTCAAGGCAACCCACCCACCAAACGAGCATGGGGCGAGTGTCGCAAATAGCATACCATTCCACCGTTGCACGTTGTTATTTTGCATCGTGGGGCACTGCACGCAACATGCGTTTCCCTCAAACAACTCCGGGACGCGCCTCCCTTCGGTTCCCCGGCAGAATCCATGGTTCTCAGCGGATGTGAACAGGCAGGCTCTGCGGAGACAGAACAGAACACGTGTGCCTAACCCACTGTCGCTCTGCCGGGTGTGAATCTACTCCAGAGGAAGGATGAAAGGGCTATGCCGCACAATGCCGCCGGGCTTACGGGGTGTTTTACGGGTTGAGCTTTCCCTGAAGGGGATGGTTCTCTGCCCATGCGTGCATCGCATCACGTGAATCTGCTTTAGCATTTTGCCTCAAGCCCAATGGGAGGCAGAGGGGGCGAATGTTTCAGAAAGTCAACGGATGCGATGTGGCAACACGAGATTCTGGTTGTAATCGCCTGTGTAAAAGGGAATTAGATGGATGATGTGAAAACACAACGTCGCGTTGCGGCGAGAGCACACAGCCCCAATGCGTAGCTTTCGCAGGACTTTTGAGCCCCTGCGTGCGTCCCTCCGGCATCCCAGGCGCCTGTTCGAGGGTTCGCCGGATAGCCTGTGCCGGCGACGGATGCACGAACACCGGCGCCGGGTGCGCCCGGGACCCCGGGCCCGCGGAGATGACAAAACAACACTCAGGGGCCTCGTGGGAAGAAGCACTGCCCGCTCCGCCTTGAAGCCGTGTGCTGCCGACGAGAAGGGTGTTCTGTCGTCGGATGGCTCGATTAGAACGTTACCATCACCCCGGCGCTGGCGACCACGCCAGCGGTATCAACGTCTGTTTCTGAAAAGCTGACTGTGGTGACCACCTCCGGTCGCGTTTCCGCAAGGTCTTCCAGAAGTTCGTCCTCCTTGAAATCCAGGGTGATGTCCCGATAAGCCACCCCGAAGACGAGGGTGACGGTTTCGAGCAGGGGAAGGTTGTATCCCGCTCCGATCTCCCAACCCCATGTGCTTTCGAAGTCCCCCGGTCCGTTCCAATCGAACTGCCCGTAACAGATGCTCGCATGCAACTCAAGCCCGCTTTTGCCAAAGGGCCTCCAGATGCCCGATGCCGCGGAAACCATGGCATCGGCATCATCGCCGAAGGCGAACTCGTGGGAGAGCTCCAGGTCGAACTGGCGGATGAGGCCAAATCGGACGAACGGCCGCATGCCGTAAAGCACACTGTCGTCAATCTCAAACTCCTCGACTGCCCCATCGGCAGCCAGCGCCATCGCGAAATCGTCGAGGTTCGGGGTGAGCCACGCTGTAACGTCGGCGCCGAACGACACCCGCTGGAAATCCTGTGCATGCGCCACAACCGGCACGAAGAACACGAATCCGAGAGCGACTACACTACATTTCATGATTCTGTTTTTCACGCGTTTTCCCCCTTCCTGAGGTTGAACAGGTTGCCTCCAGAGTCTTGTCGGCTTTCTTGCGAACAGACTTCTGCCGGACTGCACTACTTGCCAAATATTCTACCCGAAACCTCCGGTGGCAATCAAGCAAAGAAACCGAGGAGGCGGGGCCAAAGTTTTTTTCACAGTAGCGTTGAGCATCCGCCAGAATTATGGTATAATAATGGCCACTCTTGATGACGGGTTACGTGTATCAGCTCTCCAAATGGATTCCCCTTCCTGACAGGAGACGACAGAAATGAAAACGCTCAAAGGACGAGGTTGTGAGGTTGTTCCCTGTGTTCTGGCGGCCGCGGTTGCCCTCGCAGCGTGTCAAGCGATGGCCGAGGGCGAAGAGGGTCTCCAGAAAATCGAACTGTCGTCTTACTATGTCGCCGAGCCAATTTCGACAACCCCATCCGCTCCCGCCTATTCTGTGCCGATTCAGTTCGCCGACATTGCGAACGCGGGGATACTGGACCGGCGGTTTGTCCTCGACGAGAACGCAAGAGAGGCGATCGAGCGAAACGGGTTTGTCGTCGTGGACGCGAAGGGTCCGGCGGGGGAACCGTATGAAGACATGGTCGAGCCGTATGTGGACCTGACACGGGAGAGCGTCCCGGTCTTCGTGACATCCGATTCGATGTTGCACCTGTATCACGTCCAGTTCGATGAGATTCTGAGATGCGTCGAGGAAAAAGAATTCTCCCCGAAAGTTGTGACCATGACGGAGGCGCTGCTCGGCGAATCGCTTAGCCAGTACGAGTCGTTTTCCGGCGACCTCAAGGAAGCGGCGAGGCGAAACGTCGCTTACTTCACGATTGCCATGAAACTCCTCGGCGAGAGCGCGGCAATTCCGGCTTATGCTACGGAAGAGGTGAATGACGAGCTGGCCAAAATCGAGGAACACGCCGGATTCGAGGACAGCAAGCTGTTCATCTATCGAGAAGACTACTCCCAGTACGTTCCCCGCGGGCATTACACGCGAAGCGAGACGCTGAAGAAGTATTTCAAGGCGATGATGTGGTACGGCAGGATGTCCTTTTTGCTGAAAGGGGGACCGTGGCCGGAAGCCCTTATTCCCGTGGAGGACGCGAGGATTCAGACGATTCAGGCGTCCCTCATCGCGCTGGCCCTGGACAGCCTCGAGAGCGAAGGCACTCGCATCGCGGACATCTGGAATCGGATGTACGCGGTGACCGCCTTCTTCGTGGGACTCGCTGATGACTTAACGCCGTACGAATACAAGGAGTCCATCCTCAAGGTCTTTGGCTCGCCGGTCAACCTCGAGGATTTCAACAATGCGGACAAGGTGTTTGAGCTGAAGGTCGAGCTGGCACTGCTGCGGGCTCCGGAGATCTATGGCGGCACGGGCGAAATCTACCTTGTCCCGCCGGTCAGTCCGGAGGACCTGGACGAGATTCTGGACATGACGAAAGGGATGCGGTTGATGGGGCAGCGCTTCATCCCGGACTCCTATATGTTTCAGAACCTCGTATTCCCGAACGTCCTGAATTACACCGGCTCCGGCAATCCGTTCACCCTCGGGGCAACGGGAACGGGTCGTTTGACGAGAGTCTTCCCGAGAGGACTGGACGTGATGGCGGTCCTCGGGTCGGAGAGGGCTTTGACGATTCTGGAGCGAGAGGGCGACACGGAGTACGAGGACTACGACAAAACCCTCAACGAGCTGATTGAGTTTTTCGCCGCTCTCACCGAAAACGACTGGAATAAGAACCTCTACTGGAGCTGGCTATACACATTGAAGGCTCTGCTGGGCGACAACGGAGAGGGTTATCCGGCGTTTATGCGGGGAAAAGCGTGGCAGGATAAGGAATTGAACACGGCGCTGGCTTCCTGGACGGAACTGAGACACGACACGATCCTTTATGCCAAGCAGAGCTACACCCCCGGCGAGACCTCCGTTCCGCCTCCCCCGGACAGGGGATATGTCGAGCCGTTGCCGGAGTTCTACAACCGCCTCCTCGCACTTACTCGCATGACGCGAGTCGGCCTCGACGACATGGGCGTCCTCGACGGGACGCAGCGAGACAGGCTCTCGGGGCTGGAGAACGTCCTGAGCCGTCTCGTCCAGATTTCCATAGCGGAGCTTGAAGGGACAGAGCTCAGCGAGGCGGAGTACACGTTCATCGAGGATTTCGGCTCTGTACTGAAACCGCTTGTCGAGGACCTTTCCGACGAAAAAGGAGCACAGACCACCCTTATCGCCGACGTCCACACCGACATCAACTCCTATCAGGTTCTCGAAGAGGGCGTCGGGTACGTCAAATTCATCGTCGTCGCGTACATGGTCCCGGACGGAAGAATCATCCTGGGGGCTGGGCCGGTTTTCTCCTACTACGAATTCAAATGGCCG
The DNA here is from genome assembly GCA_030691545.1 of bacterium. Classification (GTDB taxonomy): domain Bacteria; phylum Auribacterota; class JABMQX01; order JABMQX01; family JABMQX01; genus JAUYEE01. Next base: position 16,653 of record JAUYEE010000048.1, read on the forward strand.
ATGAATGACCGGCTCACCGACGAGAAATGGACCGAGATGTTGGAAAAAGAGGAGAACCCGCCGCCGCCGGACTGGGTCAGCAGCTTCGTGCACCCCGTCACCTTCTTCCCGGACAAAAACGACGACGCGGACAGAGACGGACTCCCCGACTCGTGGGAGAACTCCATCTGGGGGAGCACGGACGAAGTCAACGACCCGGACAGTGATTATGATAACGATGGTTGCACGAACGAAGAAGAGCGCGTCGCGGGAACGAATCCCAGGGACCCCGAGTCCTGTTTGCGTATGCTCAATGTCATGACCGATGACTCTGGAGTTCTTTTCCGTTGGAGCAGCATTCCCGGAAAACGTTACCGGGTTTCCTATTCCGATGACCTTATGACGTGGCATCTGCTCGGGACGCCCATCGGCGCCGAGTCGGGAATCGAGGATTTGGCCGACTCGGAAACAACGTCTCCCGCGCACCGCTTCTACCGTGTGAACGTGATTCCGTAAATTCCATCGCTCTTTTTCTTGACGACCATAAGGGTTTGTCCCCTACGCGGGACGACGGCTTTATTTTCCCGAGTGGGGCCACGGCGTTCGGAATCACACCGCTTTCTGCAAGGAGGTGGCGGAAATGAGAACTGTCATTCACCAACGGTCTCTGTTGGTCCTCTGTGCTGTGCTCGCTGCCCTGGCGGCAGGAGCCGGCGCAGCCAATGCAACGGAAGGAAATGAGACGGGGATAAGAAAAGTGGAGCTATCCTCGTACTATAGTTCCAGTCCGATCTCCGTATCTCCCGGTGCTCCATCTTATTCACTCCCCATTCAGCTTGGCGACATCGCCAACGCTGATGACGTTTGCGAGACCTTGCACTTCGACGCCAACGCTAAGGCGTCTATTCATAACAACCTAAACAACTCAAGCTATGGAGAAGGGCGGATTCTGTAGTTCCATTCACCATGAAAAACACACCGCGAAACAGAAAGCGCTTTCATTTCAGCATCCGAAATCTTTTTTCCGGTTGGAT
>JAUYEE010000055.1 GCA_030691545.1 bacterium
TGCTCTCTCCGGAGGTGGACTGCACGACCTGGACGAAGCTGCGGTTGAACTTCAACAAGAACTACCGCATCTACGACGATCCGGATCACACGCAGGACGCGGAGGTGGACATTCGGTCGTTCGACTTGGTGAGCGGATGGAGTAACTGGACGAATCTGCTGCACCTGGACACCTCCTCGGTGCCCGTAGGACTCGACCCGCCGGAGCTGAGCGATCCGGAGGTCTTCGACCTCTCGGCGTATGACGGGAAGAAGATACAGTTCAAGTTTCACTTCTTCAACGCGGAGTATGACTATTGGTTCGCGGTGGACGAGATTCGGGTGTCCGGCGTGGAGGTGGTGAAGGAGATCCCGCTGCCGAGAATTACGCGGGCAGCAGGGAATGTGACGGTGAGCTGGGATCCCTTTGGTCCGGGACAGTACTCGGTGGAGCACACGACCAACGTGAAAGGGACCTGGACGCACATTGCGGGTCCGTTCACCCAGACCCGCTTCACTGAGGCGATGCGACCGGACAAGACCGGGTACTACCGCATCCTCGGACAGTAGTTGGTCACAGAACCGAGAAGAAGACAGCCCCCGTGCCCCGTGTACGGGGGCTGGCTTTTGCGCATCGGCGACACCACCGAAACATCATGTCTCAAAAAGGCCAATGCATCTCTTCCGCGGAGAGAAAATTTCACTGGACAAACCGCAGTGAATAGACGATTCTGCCGACGGAGCGCCTGGTTTTTCAAGCTATTGTCCCTGGGTGCGACAGAGCACCGGCGGTTGCAGAGCAATGCAACGACGTGAGGCTTTAACTTAACTCCCTCTGCGTTCGCTTGCATGAGCCAGCAGCCGGTGTTTGGTCTCGAAAGTGTTGTCCCCTGTGGAGAACTCCCATCAAGAAAGGAGGAAGATCTAATGAGAGCAACATTTGTTAGGACATTATTTTGCTTGCTTGCGGCTTTGTGTCTGACGGCACTCCCTTATGCCGCATGGTCCACTGTGCTTAGTCTTGACTTGTCGAGCGTCTTCAACCGCGATGGAGTTGACAGCGTCGCAGACCCGAACGACGACGGCTTCGATAACGGTGGAGATTCACTGATTGAGAATGGCGTCGGCGGCAGGCCGGGACTTCCCTCGGACAAGAAGGTGGGGGACTTCCTATTGGGCGACTACGATGCCGCCAACATGGTTTCCATTGTTCCAGGGGGGTCCCGACATTACATTTGACTTAGCTGCGACAGGACAGGCACGCGCTTTCCAGAAGCTGAGTTTCTTGAGCGGCGTCGGCAATGGCAGCAGCGGAACGTCCACGGACAAGCTGATGGTGCGTTTGGTCTTCGAGGACGCCACGACGCAGGACCTCCTCGTACTCTCCCAGGATTGGTATCTTGGCGACCCTCCCAGGAGTGCGCCAGCTCCATTGACACTTGGAATCTCGGGGATGTCGAGAGAAAGCGCCGGGCCCAGCAACAATTTCGGGCTTTACGCTCACGAGTTCGACAACGTTGAGGCCAAGGTTATTAACCAGATGATCTTCTTGGAAAGCGATCCCCAGAGCACCCTCACCGGCACCAACCGGTTCAATACCCTCGCGATTTCGGGTTTCTTGGGAATCAGCGCTGGCCCTGACCTGACGGTTTATGGGGGCGATTTAGTGACGCTCAACGGGAGCGGCCCCGAGGATTATACGAGCGTCACATGGCAACAGATTGCCGGAACACCAACGGTCACCTTGCAGGCCACAGCCGATCCTTTTGTCAAGCAGTTCACTGCGCCGGAGCTTCAGATAGGCACACTTCTCAGGTTCAGGATAACTGTGAACGCCCCCAGTATAGGCGGCGAAAGCACCGACGAGGCCGAGGTGAGAGTCATTGCCATCAACGCCCCGAAGGTCGCCCCTGGTGGCTTGCGGGTCATGCCCCTGGACCTTGGGACCGCAGGGCTCGGATTCAGAACGACCTGGGAGCCTCTGATTGATGCGGAGCAGTATGAAATCGGCTTGAAGATCGGGGCGGACATCCTCTGGCTGGAGACGATTTCCAACACAACGTACGAGGTGAAGGGCCTCACCGAGGGACAGTCCCGAACCATCGCCATCCGGGGGAGGAATAAGTTCGGAGGGTCTGCGGACCCGGCGGCGATAACGGAGGTCAGCTATATCGCGATGCGCAACTTAGCTCGCCCTGTGGCCCAGGGAGGCAAGTCGGAACCGAGCGACTATGTCTACGTCATTTCCCATTACACCATTGCCGGGATGAACGACATCGCTTACGACGACACGAATGACAGTTGGGATGGCGCATACAAGGAGGAGGACTATTGGGGGTATCTGTGGGCGAGTCCGCTATTCTTTGACCACATTGGCTATTTCACCGGGAGCATGTTCGATGACGGCGGGTGGTTCCTAAATATGAAGGTTCAGTACACGCAGGACGGGACCACCTGGAATGATGTTCCGATTCTGAACGTCACTCCGGACTACGACTTCACGGATCAGCGGGTGGGCAAGCAGCCTTTCACCCGCTACGACATTGAGATTCCGACGCTGAGAGGGACCGGCGTCCGCATTGACGGCACGCCCGGCGGCTCGGCGACCTTCACTTCCATTGCGGAGATGGAGGTCTTCGGGCTTCAGACACAGGGCCCGTTAATTGTCCAGGGAATTGATGCGGAGTATCCGGAGGGAGCGACGGCTTCTTTGGACGGAAGCCTGAGCTTCTCGACGGCGGGGCCAATTACGAGTTATCAGTGGACGGGACCCGGCGGGATCACGATCACGAATCCGACGAGCGCCATAGCTTCGTTCAAGGCCCCGAACGTGGCGGCGGACACGACGTACGTGTTCAGCTTGCAGGCGGGTGACGGGACCAACACCGGCACCGATGCTGACGTCCGGATTCTTGTGAAGAATTTAGTGACGACGGCGGTTGCAGGGGACGACCGGTGGGTCATGGAAGGAAGTGAGGTGACCCTCGACGGCAGGGGCTCCCTGACGACGACCGGGAACATCACGTATCTGTGGACGCAGACAGGCGGGACGAACGTGGGGGTGACGGGGGCCGCCACCGCCACCGTGCAGTTTACGGCGCCGACGATTTGGAATTACACGGAGGAGTTGACCTTCAAGTTAGACGTGAACGACGGAGCGGGCGGCGTTGGCACGGACGCTGTACTGATCGAGGTGCGCAACTCTCTGTCCGCACAGGTTTACGACCTGGATCCCGGGCCTTTCGCGCACATTCTGCACCTCGGTCAGACGCCCACGGACAGGATTTTCATATCCCAGGAGAGCGAGATTGATTCGGATTATCTGGCGGCGTTTGGCGGCGAAGCCGCCGTCAACCCCAAGGAGGGCGACGCTTACGACTTCACAGGAACAGGTGTGCCGACGACGCGGCCGGTGCTGATCTGGACTCCGGAGTATGCCAGTGACTCTGGAACGATTAACAACGCGTTCGGGGACATTCAGGGACTGGAGTACTTCATGATGTACTGGCACATCTACATCCTCTCCCCGGACGAGCGGCAGGCCCGGCTGCACTTTGCGAACGATGACCCGGTTCGAGGGTGGAACAATGGACAGCGCATCCTCGCCGCGCCTTGCTGCAACTCGGACGGCACTGTGGACTTTACCCTTCACAAGGGCCTTAACTCCATGATGTTCAAACTGGTGGAGGTGGGAGGAGGCAACTATTTCGGAGCCGGCATCAGCGCCCTATCAAACGTGTATTACACGGACCTCAAGTACTCACTGGGTCCGTCGTTAGTTCTCACGGACGTGTATGCGTCGCGGTCGGTTCCGGATTCATTCGAGGGCGGGGCCACGGTGAACGTGGACCTGGCCATGAAGGTGAACCCGGCGAGCACCCCGAGCAGCGTCACCGTCGTGGAGAATATTCCAGCGGGCATACCGCAAGCGAACGTGAACGCTCCCGGAGCGGCGGTGGGTGCTGGCAAGATCACCTGGAATCTGACGGGAACGAACGTTAAGGGTCAGACGCTCACGTACTCATTGACAGTCCCGTCGGAAGGCGTGACGAATGTGATGCAGTTCGTGGGGACGCTGACCTTCGGGACCACGATCGCAGACATTTACGGAGAGAATGCGATTTATCCGGAGCCGACGGCCCCTCGGAGCTTAGCGGTGGAGATGCTTCAGGCGGCTCACCTGAGCTGGAGCGCTCCCCTGACGGAAGGGACGGCGAGCTACAACGTCTATCGGAGTGTGAACGGCGGCGCTTACGAGTTGATTGCGACCACGACAAGCACGAGCTATACGGACAAGTGGGTCAGCGCCGGCAACACCTATGCGTACGAGGTGTCGGCGGTCAGCGTGCGGTCCCTGGAGGGACCGCTGTCTCGTCCGACGGCTCAGGTTTCAATGCCGACGATGGATGTTCGGGAGTCCGAGGACTTCAACTACGACAGCGGGCAGTATCCGGGCTATCAGAACTGCCCGGCGGCGATTGAAGCGCCTGACGCGACGACGATTGGGACGCCGCAGGAGTACGACTTCTGGCATCCGAACACCGGGGGACCGAACGCGTACCGTCCGGCGAACGTGACGCCAGGCGGTCTTGGAATCGAGACGGTGGAGGAGGCGGACGATCCGGGCGTCATGCACACGAACGTCGGATGGGTTGACGTGGGGGCCTGGTATCGGTACACGTACAACGTGCCGCAGGCGGGCTGGGTCAAGTTTGAGTTCCGCGTG
>JAUYEE010000067.1 GCA_030691545.1 bacterium
CACATCTCGCCAGGGGACGTTGACTACATCTCTGCTCACGCTCCCTCGGACCAGGAATGTGACCGTGTTGAAACGGAAGCGATCAAGGCGGTCTTTGGTGAATGGGCGCGGCGCGTCCCCATAAGCTCCATCAAATCCTGCATAGGCAATCCAATCTCTGCGGCGGGTGCACTTCAGGCGATAGCCGCACTCCTGGCCATGAGAGACGGAAAGATACCCCCCACCATCAACTACGAATATCCGGATTCCGCTTGCGATCTGGACTACGTGCCGAACAGCTGCCGTTACAACCAGGTCACTATCGCATTGATCAACTCTCACGGCATGGGGGGGTCCTACGCGTCCCTCGTCCTCAAGAAATGGGGAAATCAGAATGATCAGGGTTGAGGGTTTGGGGGTTGGGGCTCAGGGTTCAGGGTTCGGGGTTCAGGGTTCAGGCTTCACAGGTCCCGACCCTATACCCTATACCCTATACCCTATACCCTGCACACAACACCTTGAGTCACGGAGATAGAGGAATGTTGGTCTGGGAGAAAATGCTTTTTCTTCTTTCGGTGGTCACTATTACATCCCTGGCTGCCTTTGTCATCATCAGGGGCAGGAGGGATTTGATTCGCATCACATTCAGTATATTCCTGCTGTCCGTGGCGGCCCTTGCAGCGAACGTCTATGCCATCCGCGAGGCCATGGCGAAGTCTCTGATACCCGCCCTTGATATTCTCGGCAGGCTTTCGTTTGCCGTAGGAGGGTTAAACTGTGGGGCACTGTGGGCGTTCACGGAGGTTTTCCCCCAGCCTCGCAAGGGCGCCTCTGCCAAAAAAGGTGTCCTTAGAGCCTACGCCGTGGGGCTGGCAGCCTCCCTCACGGCCCTGACGCCGTGGTTTTGGGGGGGCGTCCGTTTTGTCGGAAATGATATCAGTCCCCGGCTCGGGTACGGAGCCGTTCCATGGTGCGCTCTCTTGCTCTTCTCGCTCGGCGCCGCAGTCTCGAACCTAACGCGCAACTACCTTGCTCTGCCGAAAGGCCACCTGAAGAATCAGGTGCGGTACACCTTCTTGGGATTTTCAATCCTGGCTTTTCCGGCCGCGATATTCAGCGTGCTTCTCCCCTCCCTTGGCGACGTCTCCTATACCTCCCTGGTGCCGTTTTTTGGGACGATAACTGCCGTCGTTATCACCTATGCTGTCGTTCGACACAGGCTCATGGACCTTGGGATTGTTTTCCGGAATACCCTTATCTACATGGCGGCTGTCTGTTCGGTTGCGGCACTGGTGGTCGGATTTCACATCCTGCTTTCCTCCGCCCTGGGATTTCCGTTCTCCCTGTCGGTGCTTCTGGCTGCGACGGCGGTTGCCGCCGGCTTCGAAACGCTGAAGCGACGTATCTCCTTTCTGATTGACCAATACCTCTTCAAGGGACGGTACGAGTACAAGAAAGTCGTCGTCGAATTCGGCGAGACCATCAGCCGCATTCTCGACCTCAGGGAACTCGAGAAGTGCGTCGTGGAAAAGACGGCGGAAATCATGCACTCCGAGAACGGCTTGATGCTTGTTGCCGATGCGCGGTTCGAGGAGTACAGAACCGAGTACGCCTTTTTCCCCGGCACCCAGGTGATCATGGACCGCGTTCTTGTGCCCGGAAACCCGCTCCTCGATGAGCTCCGGCGCACCCGGAAGGTCGTTGTCGAACAGGAAATCCGGAGAACGCGTACAGAACGCTCAGCCAGTTCCCTCTTGAACGAAATGTCCCGCCTCCGGTCGGCGATCGTTATCCCTCTAATTTCAAAAGGCCAGCTCCTCGGTGTCCTCTCTCTGGGAGAGAAGAAGTCCGGCGACATCTATTCGGCTGAGGACATCAGCCTCCTGACGGTCCTGGCCAACCAGGTCGCCCCGTCCCTGGAGAATTCCCGTTTGTTCAATGAGATCCTTGTCATGAAGAATCACCAGGACAACATCTTACAGCACCTTCGGTCCGGCGTGATCACCGTTGACCGCAACAGCCGCGTCAAGTCCGCAAACCGCCGCGCAGCCGAAATCCTCAATCGTCCGCGCCGCGACCTTCTCCACCAAGACGTCGCAGGGCTTGGAAAGGAGCTCGGTCGCCTCGCCGTCCAGCGATTGCAGGAGGGGTTCGGGCATTTCGAGGGGGAGATTCAGGTTGACGTCCCGGACAAGGGGACCGTGCCACTCAGCCTCGTCGCGACAACCATGGCCGGAGAGAGAAACGGCCGGGAGGTCCTTCTGGTCTTCGACGACCTGTCCGAGGTCAAACTCCTTCAAAACAGGATCCGTCGGGCTGACCGGCTCGCCGTGGTGGGCACCTTTGCCGCCGGCATGGCGCACGAGATCAAGAATCCCCTCGTTCCCCTCAAGACCTTCTCCCAGCTCCTCCCGGAAATGTTCGACGACGAGGAATTCCGGAATCGGTTCTCCTTTATTGTGCTCAAGGAGGTGGAGCGAATCAACCAGCTCATCGAGAAGCTCCTGAATTTCGCAAGACCCGTGCAACCCATTCCTGCGCCGTGCGACGTGCACGAGCTGATAGACGAAGTTCTCCTTCTCTTAGAGGAGGATTTCAGGAGACATAGAATCGAACTGCGGAGGGAATATACCCGTGACTCCGCACTGATTACCGTGGACCGTCAGCAAGTCAAGCAGGTCCTTCTCAATATCCTCCTCAACGCCGTTCAGGCGATTGAAGCCGCCTGCCCGTGCGCGCGCACCGCGGATGTGGTCGCGGCGCACCGCACATCGCGGGTCGGGGCGGGCGAGACTCCAGCGGCCACGGAAGGGATGATAGAAGTCAGGACGTTGTACGTCTGGGAGCGCCCGAAGGATGGGGATGGGCGGCGTCCGCGCGCGGAGGCAGAGGAATCGGTAGGGGTCGGGGGTCGGGGGGCAGGGGTTGAGGGTCGGCTGATCGAGGACGAAGGCAAAGTCAGGAAGTTCCAGGTCCGTATCTCAGATACAGGCTGCGGAATCGCCGAAGAGGACCTCAAGCACCTTTTCAACCCCTTCTTTACGACCAAGCCGGAGGGAACAGGTCTCGGCCTGGCGATCTCGCACGTAATCATCGAAGAACACGGCGGAACCCTGGACGCGGAAAGCGAAAAGGGGAAGGGTGCGACCTTCACACTCACTCTGCCGGCGTCCAATGGGTCGTGAGGACAGCATGAACACCGTTATCGTTGCATCGGGCAGCAAGGAGTTATTCGCCTCCGTCCAGCACATCCTCGGCGAGGGGCATGATGTCCACCTCGCGCCCCGGTTGCCGGACCTTTTCGCGAGCCTTGCGAAGAGGCCCGCCGATGTGGTTCTCGTGGACACGCGCCTCGAGGACTGCGACGGAAGAACCGCCGTTCACGAAATAAGGGGCCTTTTCCCGGAGGTCGTCGTCGTCTATTTCTCTCCGGAACTGGACGGAAAAGGCGCCGGCATTTCCGAAGAGGACGATGCCTATGTTTCTCTCCGCAAACCCCTCGACCAGCAGTTGCTGCGCCTGGCGGTGGCTAAGGCCGCTGAGAAAAGAAAACTCTCGAGGAGAATAGACTATCTCCTTACCGCCACGGAGAGAGCGAGCGACAAGCGGCCCCACCACGCTGCCGCGTCGGGCCTGGACCATTTTCGTCCGCCGTCGCACGGATCGGTCGAGAGAGGGATGCTCCGAAAACTGCTTAAATCTCTCAGTCCCATTACCAGCCTTGATAAGCTTTTGGGGTTGTTCGCGGATTCCATTCGCGAGCTTCTCGGCTGCAATACAGTCGCCGTGTTCATCTGGGACTCGCAGAAAGGGCGGTATGTGACCGGCGCCTGGCAGGGCATGGACGAAGGTCTTGCCGTCGTGTGTTCCTTTAGCGGCAAACATGGAATCGTCCGATGGCTCATCGAGCGCCAGCAGCTCCTCACCCGGGACAAGCTCACAGAGACCGTTCCCTACGACGTTGCCGCCGAGGTGGGCACGGACATGGACGCCCTTCGCGCCGAGTTGATCATGCCCCTTCTGGACAGGGGCAACCTCATCGGCTTCGTCTGTCTCGGGACAAGATTGACCTGCCGGCCTTACGATGAGAGCGACCTCGAGCTGCTGACCGTTATCGGCGACTGCGCGTCCGGTTCCATCGGCACGGCCCTTCTCTACAGGGAAATTTCCAGCCAAAAAGGGAGAGCCGATGCCATCCTCAGCAGCATTGCCTGCGGGGTCGTCGCAGTGGACACCGAAGGCCGAATCGTTGCCCTCAATTCCTATGCGCGCAACGCCCTCGAGGTGAGCGCCGACGAGCTCATCGGGAAAAATATTCAGAAGCTCGGCTCCGTCTTAGCGGATATGTCCCTCAGAACGATCAGGGAAAACCAGACTTTCGTCAACCGACCCTATAAGGACGGAACAACCGGACGAGTCCTTTCGGTGAGCACCTGCCGCCTTTTCGACGACCACGCCGTTGGGCGTGGCGCCATCGTCTTCTTCACGCCCCTCGCAGAAACCGCCTCTTCTAAGGTTGCTGAGCACGGCCAGCCCGAAGGAGAGAGATTCGTTGCCTTCTGCGGGCACATCGCGGACAAAATCAAGAACCCTTTGGCTTCCATAAAGACGTTTTCGCAGCTTTTGGCGGAGAAATTCGACGACCAGGAGTTCCGGGAGAAATTCGCTGAAATCGTGGGCAAAGCCGTGGAACGCATCAATGCTCTCGCCGATTCCTTGACGTCCTATGCGGCGGACGGTCCCATGGACCTGTCATCCACAAACATCGCGGCTGTCCTCGAGAACGCCCTGGCGTCCCTTCGTGAAAGCATGGACAAGAGAAACCTGCGGGTCATTGTGCCGGGCAACGAGAAGCCAGCGAGAGTCCTCGCCGACGGGCAGCTCATTCGAGCGGCTTTACTGAACGTCCTGAAGAACAGCATCGAATCCACTCCCCCGGACGGCACGATCACCGTGTCCATTAAGGAGGTCTCGGCGGGCGAGATTCGCCGAGGGAAAAGTGTAGACCTTGTCTATGATGACTCCGGAATCGCCAGCGATGGAGACGTCCTTGCCTGCCCGTCGGGCTCGAGAAACGACCCCGCCTTTGGCGGGGCAGCCAGGGCCCCCAACGCGGCTTCCCTGGCCGCATCTCCCGGCAGAAACCACAGTGGCACGACGGGGCAGGCGCGGGCGCCGGCGGCCAGGGACGACGAGATGTTCGTGCTGGCGGAGGTTCGCGACAACGGAGTGGGAATCCCCCCCGAGACAATCGGAAACGTTGGAGAACCATTCTTCACGACGAAGGAACAACGGGCCGGACTGGGATTGGCCATCGTTCGCAGAATCATCAGCCGGCACCGCGGTAGAATAGAGATTGAAAGCGATACAGGGAAGGGTACCGCCGTGCGGATCATCCTTCCCAGAGACCCGAACTCCCGGTAAAGGACGGTCACCGCGTTGCCGTGCGCGCGGGGCTCGGAGCGGATTCGCACCGTCATTGGTTTGACCCGCCTGCCCGCGTGAGCGCCAAGAGGTTGCTCGAAAGGGAGAGACGGTCGCGCGCTCGCGGCGATATCAACCTGCACGGCCAGGGAAAGAAGGAGGAAACTCATGGAATGCGTCTTGATCGTTGACGATGACGAGGGGACTCGTGAGTCGCTCAGGATCGCCCTCAGAGACCGTTACGAGATCGCCCTCGCCTCCAGCGGCGCCGAAGCGTTGGACCTTTTGCAGCGGCGCCGGGCGGATGTGGTTCTCCTGGACATATTGATGCCTGGTCTCAATGGCCTTGAAGTCCTCAAGGCGATCAAGGAACAACACAAAGACATCGAGGCCATCATGATCTCGGCGACCACCTCCGTCCAGAGGGCCATTGACGCCATGAAGTTAGGCGCCTACAACTATATCGTCAAGCCCTTCGACGTCAGCGAGCTTCGAATGGTCGTGGACCAGGCCCTCCGAAGCAAGAAGTTAGAAGCCGAGGTCAATTACCTGCGAAGTCAGGTCAACGTTACCCGCGACGCCGACCGCATCATCGGTTCCTCCTCCGCCATGCTCAGCGTCATCCAGAAGATCGAACAGGTCGCAGATTCCAGAGCTTCGGTGCTCATCACTGGCGACAGCGGCACGGGCAAAGAACTCGTCGCCAGACGCCTCCATCTTCAGAGTTCCCGACGAAGCAATCCCTTCGTTGCGCTGCACTGTGCGACCCTCCCCGAGACTCTTCTTGAAAGCGAGTTGTTCGGGCACGTGAAGGGCGCCTTCACCAACGCCATCGCTGACCGAAAAGGAAAATTCGAACTGGCGGACAAGGGGACGCTGTTCCTCGATGAAATCGGCGAGATGACCCCTCGCGTCCAGGCCAAGGTTCTTCGCGTCCTTCAGGAGGGAGAATTCTCAAAGGTTGGCGGCAACAAGTCCATCTCCGTTGACGTTCGGATCATTTCCGCCACGAACCGCGACCTGAAGGAAGAAATCCAGCTCGGGAACTTCAGAGAGGACCTTTATTACCGCATCAACGTCGTGCCGATCTATCTGTCCCCACTGAAGGAACGGCGGGGAGACATCCTGGAACTCGCGCAGTATTTCCTTGGTGTGTTTGCCGGTGAGCTGAACCCGAAGCGCCCGAAGTTCTCCGAAGACGCTCTTCAGGCTCTCGAAGAATACGATTGGCCCGGAAACGTAAGGGAGCTGAAAAACGTCATCGAACGAGTCATTGTGTTGAACAAGGGCGTCTCTGTAATCGCCCGCGAACTCCTGTCTTACGATATTGTCCCGGCGGGAAGGGGCAACGGCGCCACAGCCCCTGAATCCCTTGTCGGCAAGGTCTCTCTGAAGCAAGCTACCGAGGACTTCGAGAAGAAGATGATTGAGGAGGCCCTTCGCATTGCCGCAGGGGTGCAATCGGAGGCTTCTCGACTTTTGGGAACAACCCGCAGAATTCTCGGCTACAAGATCAAACAGCTTGGCATTAATGCAGATGCCCCGGCCAGAGGAACCGCGGATCAACACGGATGAACGCGGAAGCGTAAATAGAGGAATCAATTAAACCACGAAGGACACGAAGGTCGCTAAACCCTATCCCCTAAACCCCTTTCGTCCTTTGGGGTATAGGGTTTAGGGTTTGGGGTTGAGGGGTTAGGGTCCGGGCAACCCCATACCCCATACCCCACACCCTACACCGTTCCTCGAATGACAGGGAGCGCGCACAACGGGAGGTGATGTGCGTCCGATCTTAGAGATGATTGTTTTAGGCGTGGTGCAGGGGGCAACGGAGTTTTTGCCCGTGAGCAGTTCCGGCCACCTCACCATTCTTCAAGAGTTTTTTGGCATTGAGGAGAACAGGATTCTGACCGATGTCTGTTTACACGTGGGGACATTGATCGCGATTCTCGTGGTCTTTGGTAAGCACATCGTTGAGCTCTTCTCGCGGAACAGAGTGTGGATTTTCTATCTGGCGTTGGCGACGGTCCCGGCGGTTGCTGTCGGGTTGACGCTCGAGTCGCACATCGAGAAAGTCTTCCAGAGCACGTCGTCTGTCGGAGCCTTGCTGATCGTGAACGGCTTCATCTTGTTAGCTGGCAACGCCGCGACCGCCCGGCGTAGCGCGGGCGTCTCGCCTGCATTCTCCGGCCGGTCTCCAGATGAAGGTGCAGGCGGGGACGCCTGCCCCACACAGGTCACCGCCAAGAATAGCCTGCTGGTTGGAGCGGCTCAGGCCCTGGCGATTCTTCCGGGCATCTCCAGGTCCGGCAGCACAGTCTGCTGTGGGTTACTGGTCGGATGGAAGCGAGACGTTGCAGTGCGGTTTTCCTTTCTGCTTGCCATCCCCGCCATCGTTGGGGGCTCCGCCTACAAGCTGTGGGAAGCGCGATCGGTTTTGTCCATCCAGGGCACTGGAACACTACTTCTGACGGGACTCGTAGTCGCGGGAGTGGTTGGCTATGTGGCGCTGCGCCTCTTTCTGAAAGTCGTCGAAAGAGGGAAGCTATGGGTCTTTGCGGCGTATGCCTTCTTCCTCGGCGCCGCCACTCTAATTTGGCAAGTGCTACGGTAGCATCAGGTTGATCCTTCGCTCTGCGTGTACCGCCGGCATCTTGCCGGCTGTCTCGGGGGCATCCCTGGCCGTGCCCAAGGTCAAAGCATCGTGCGCAAACGCGCCTCCAGACACGCCCGTCAGCCTTGTGCGCGGCCACGGGCAGGCCTGCCCCCGATTCCGAGGGCGAGACGCCCTCGGGACCGCCGCCGAGACGGCGGCGTTACCGCCTGCCTGGCCACGGGCTATGGCCGGGGGCGCCGCTGGGCGACACCAATTTGTACGGGAGAGACTGCAACCTTGTTGAGGACGAAGACGAACAAGCCCGCCATCAAGCACAGGTACGCCGAGATCTGGGGGTTGCTGTTTTTTGGAATAGCCTTTTTTCTCGGGTTAAGCCTGGTGGACTACGACCCCCATCGAAACCCCCTCCTGACGACGGAGTTCACCCCGCCAGGGCGGGGTCGCGGATACACAGACGTTGCCGGGACCGTTTCGGCTTACGTCCTGTATCTTCTCTTTGGCTTCGGCGCCTTCGCCGTCCCGCTGTTCTTTCTCGCGGCGGGGGTGGCTTTTCTCCTGCGCAAACCGCCCCGCGCCCTTGCCCTCAAAGTGGGCTATGTTGTCATATTTCTAACTTCTCTCTGCTGCATCGCTGAATTGCAGAAAAGCCTTAACCTCCATCGCCACATCCCGACCCTCGCGGGGATGTCTCCCGGCGGGGCGCTCGGCGAGAAGCTGGGCAGGCACGTCCTGAGGGCTTACCTCGGCCCGGGGGGCGCCGCGGTCGCGGCGGTCGTCGCGTTCCTTGCCTCTTCCATTTTGCTGACGAGAGTGGAGGTTTACCCCTATGCGAGATTCCTGACTCGCACCGGCGGCAAAGTGTGGCGATGGTCCGCTAAAATCTTCTCAAAAGCAGCAGTTGGAATCATTCAGGCAGTCAAACGTGTCATCGTGGCCCTCAAGAGGCGACGCGCCGAGAAAGCCGACAGACCCCTCGCCTCAAAGACCGGCAGGACAGCTCTTTCGCGAAGGAGAGTCGCCGTCGCTGAGCCGATTCCTGAGGCAAAGCCTGCCAGAGGAAAAAGAGGCGAGGACCCGCAGAAGCGTGACTATCTTCTCCCTCCCATCGAGTTACTCACCCTCCCTCCCGCAGTCTCCAAGCGGGCTTCTGTGGATGACCTGCAAAAGAATGCCGAGACTCTCGAGCGGACCTTCCAGGATTTCGGCATTCAGGCCGGCGTTGGGGAGATTCAGAGGGGGCCGGTCATTACCCGCTACGAGGTCCATCCTGCCCCCGGAGTGAAGGTCACGCGCATCGTTAGTCTTGCAGATGACATCGCTCTGGCTATGCGAGTGGCCGGAATCCGTATCACTCCCCCCATCCCGGGCAAAGGAGCCATAGGAGTCGAAATCCCCAACCCCAAACCGACTCTCGTGTCCATCCGGGAGGTTCTCTCCTCCCAGGAGTTCCAGAGCTCGAGGGCAATTCTCCCCGTTGCTATAGGAAAGTCTGTCGCCGGCAATGTCGTCATTGCCGACATCACCGAAATGCCCCACCTGCTCATCGCCGGAGCCACCGGTTCCGGAAAAAGTGTCTGCATCAACGCGATTCTCATTACCCTTCTGTACAAGGCCCGTCCCGAGGAACTGAAACTTCTCATCGTTGACCCGAAGAAAATCGAGCTGGGGTGCTACAACGGACTTCCGCACCTTCTCGTGCCCGTGGTCACGGACCCCAAGAAGGTGGCTCAGGCCCTCAACTGGCTCGTGGCCGAAATGGAGAGGCGATACGACCACCTCTCGAAAGCCGGCGTCCGCAACATCGCCGCGTACAATGCCAGGCCCATAAGCCGTGCCACCACGGGGCCGGAGAAGGACATCCCGGACCGGTTGCCCTACATTATTACCGTCATTGACGAACTGGCTGACCTCATGATGATTTCTCCCGTGGATGTAGAACTGGCCATCACCCGCCTCGCCCAGTTGTCGAGGTCCGTCGGCATACATCTCATCATCGCGACGCAACGCCCTTCCGTGAATGTCATCACGGGCATCATCAAGGCGAACTTCCCCGCGAGAATTTCCTTCCAGGTCGCCTCCAAGGTAGATTCTCGGACGGTGATTGACGCCAACGGAGCCGAGACCCTCGTCGGCAACGGGGACCTTCTCTTCATGCCGCCCGGCACATCCAAGTTGATTCGCGCCCAGGGCACATACGTGGACGATAGCGAGATTCAGAGGGTCGTCCAGTTCGTCAAAGACCAGGCCGGCCCCGCCTACCAGGAAGGTGTTCTCCCGAAGGAACACAAGGCCGTAGCGGAGGACGACGATGAGGAAGCCATAGAAGATGCGTTGTTTGAGCAGGCGGTCGAAGTCGTCCTGCGAACGGGGCAGGCCTCCGCTTCGAACCTCCAGAGAAAGATGAAAATCGGTTACGCCAGAGCTGGGCGAATCATAGATATGATGGAGCAACGGGGCATCGTCGGCCCCGCCGACGGCAGCAAAGCTCGCAAAATCCTCATCGGCTCCCCGGAGGATTGAACCGCTCGCCATATCAGTATCCACGTGTCAATCCCCGGCTGTTGAAACGCAACGCCCGGTTAAATCCCCGTTCCCACGCAAGCAGCGTCTGGACGGCGGTATGCCCTTCCCAGCCGCCCTCTGTCCAGCTGAGGGCGTTGCAGAAAGCTGTATCTGTGCTCGTGCTCACTCCTCAATATGGGCGGGCTTTGATTCTGAAGAAGTGAGTGTGAGGGTTAAGGTCCGCGGTGAAAGTGTGCGCGGTTACGCCCCACCGTCCCTGCCACTCTGAAGACAGTCCCCCAAATGGTCCGTTCGGCCAGAGGCTGGATTCCAATTCGAACCAATAGCCCGGCTGGACCGGGTGCACCACGTGAATCTTGTCGTCCTCAATCCAGAATTTGATGATGGTGAACGCATCCCACGGATCGAGGGGGTCGGTGCCCTGAGCCACCTCCTTCCCGTCGGGCGCGCCGTCGTTGTCGGTGTCGGCGAGGATGGGGTCAGTGCCGTGTACAAGAACCTCCTCTCCATCGGGCACCCCATCCCCATCGGTATCGGGCTTATGCGGGTCGGTCAGATACCGATATTCCTCCAGGTCGCTCAGCCCCTCATCGTCCGCATCGCCGAAGCCGTCTTGGTCGAGATTCCCAAAATGCTCAATCTCCCAATCGTCCCTCATATAGTCCGCGTCCGTATCCACAAGCTCGCTCGTCGTGGCCTCCCAGGTATTGCCATACGCCCCCATGTTCACCCTCCCCCCATTCGGCTCCGGCTCATTGCTATAGTCCGAGAACGGGTCCCCCGCATCAATGCAGGGGGAACTCGCCAAAAGATGAAAGTCACCGCCGGGCCAGTACGGCCAAATAAAGCGGGGCCGGACGGAAATGTTGCCGCGGCCGGGGTACGGTCTCTCAACGTTGGAGAAAGCGACCCTGGGAATCCCGAAGCCGTCGCTCTCTTCCAGGAAGATGTCCGCTTCCTCATTTCCCCAGAGGATGGAACTCTCGATCCGCGGGCCCTCGTCACATTGGTCGGTTACCGACACCGCGTATTCGTTCCCGAAGAAGGTGCAGTTCGCCACGGCAACCCGGGAGGCATTCATCCTTATTCCTTCCCGGTTGCCCACAAAGAGGCAATTCGTTACTCGACCGCCGGGCCAGCCACCCAACCAATCTACACCCACTCCGCAGCCGGCAAATCGGCATCTAACGACGGTGGGCTGCTCGCCCAGGTATAGCCTTATGGCGCACGCCTGCGCGTCGAGCTCGAAAACGCAATCCAGGATGCTGGGGCCCATGCCGTACTGCGCCTCAATAGCGGCCCGAGACGGCTCCGCCGGCGCCCGCACAAAAGCGCAGCGTTGCACGGTACCCGTACCGTAGACATAGATCCGGGCGCCGTCGAACACGCAGTGGCTGATGAGCGCTCCGCCCGTCATGTTTACAGAGCAGTCCTCGAACCGGAATCCGCTGACCATGGAACCCGGGCCCACCCGCAGGCCGGCCAGCATGGTCGTCAGATCGCTGCCTGACCCTACCAAATCAACCCCGTTCTTCAGCGTGTAGGTCGCGCCCAAGGAGCCGTAGGCCCCCCGGAGGGCGATGACGATGTCTCCCGCCTCAGCCACATCAAGGGCCTCGAACAGACTGAAGGCCGCCGTGTCCGGGGTTGTGAAGGGGTACACAGGATTCACATCCGGGTTTGCACGGGGGTCCGCGGCATAGTGGGTGTCCGCAAGACCGCAGCGGCCCATCGCCATGGCCAGCAATAACGGCAGAAGGTTTCCCATCGCCCAGGCCCTCCGTTACTCCGGCGGCTTGCGGCCCACGATCTCCAGGTCAAAGCTCACGTCTGAACTGGTTTGCGAGACCTGGTGAACCTGCACCGCTATGCAGTTCCACCCGGTGGTGACCGGCGCGTCGGAGATATCAATCTCGTTCAACCATGTGCCCTCCACTGGCTCGCTTGCGAGCGTTGCGTACGGCACGGGGTTGCCAGGGGTTCCGGGCATGTTTGAGCGGACTACCTCTGTCCCATTGACGTAGGCCACGGCCCCGTCGTCCCTGAGAAGGCGAAGCTTGAGCGCATCGAAGGCCCCCGGGTTGGCCACATAGAACCGCTTCCTGAAATAGTGGGCGATCCATCTGTTGTTGGCATTCCCGCCGTAAGGGAGCGTTGTTGCCTCGTCCTGTTCCTCGCCGTCGCTGTAGCCCAGCTCGGCGGGTCCGTAGCTCCATGCGGAGTCGTCGTACTCCGGGTCTCTCCATGAATGGCCCCCGGCGTCCGGGGGTTGCTGACCCTGGCTGTACCAGCGCCACCTCCCTCCCGCTGGCAGCACGATAGACTCGATGACGGAGCCACCGTTGCGGTACGCGGTGACCACGGGATCATCCAGATCGTTCGCGAAGACTCGCACAACGCAATGGTGCCGCACCTTCTCGGCGTACACCCGATATGGGTTGCCCCCTCCCGGGTCGTGCATCCCCTGGTCCGGAACTCCCCCCCCGCCCGTTACAACGTACTGCACGCTTCTGCGGTAGCTGCGCTCGTAGAAATGGTTGTGTCCGGACAAAACTACGTTAACGTTATCCAAGGGGCTGCCGCCTCTGTTCTCGAACCTCGGTTCCGCCAGATTCTCCCTGACGCCGCGGACGTCACTGTGGTTGTACTGATGGCTGCTGGAATCGGTATACGGCGGGCAATGGAAGAGCACAAACACCCAGTCGTAAGGCTGCGCCGCCGGCAGCGCGGTACCCACAAGCCAGTCGTACTGCGCACCGGAAGAGTAAGGGGAGTAGGTGTCCAGTACTATGAAGTATGAGTTCCCGTACGGGAACGAGTACCATCTCTCGTTGGCGCTCGGCAGCTTGAACAATGCCGTGTACTTGGCTACCCCAAGCCCGTTCGGATCCCAGTCGTGGTTGCCGATACAGGGGAAAACCGAGATCCGGGACAGCAGAGAACCTGCCGGGCGGAAGAAGTGGGGAATCCACTGGAGGGGATCTCCGCCCGTGTAGACCAGGTCACCGACATGCAGGACAAAGGCAGGGTACTCGTTGACGTACTCGCCCTCAACCTCGCCCTCAAAGATGCGGCCTCCCCTCAGTATGCCCAGGCACGCGACGTCGCGGTGATCCGGATTGAAGGTCGGGTCCGAGTTCGCCCACCGGTTGTCGCCGTAAACAATGAAGCTGAACTCGCCGATATCCTCTTGCTCCGGCCATGTGCGAGTCGTCTGGACGGCGGTGTGCTGTTCAGCGCTGTCCTGTGTCCAGGTGAAGGCATATTTGTACGTCGTGTCCGCGTCGAGGCCGCTGAAGGTCCGCTCGTAAAGGTACAGCCCTGAACCAAAAGACGCTTTGGACGCTGTCCAGGTGAGAGCCTGGCCCCACCCTCCGGGCTTCCACAAGCGCGCGGTGTGGGTCACGTTCCTAGGCGCAAGGTACTTCACGGTCAGAGAGCTCGAACTGGGCGCCTGGACGTAAGTTGTGTCGAGGAAAGGTGTGTAATAGTAGCGGCTCTCAAGACTCACCGCGCTCTCATCGGTGGTCTCGGCTGAATCCGAAGGGACATTGTCCATCTGTTTCCAATAAGAGTACCCCGCCCCAAAATCCGGCCCGTTCCTGCGCCAGATCGGGATGGAAGAACCTTTGCCAGGGTTCTGGAAGGTCAGCCTGGGGCCCAGTCCCGCGACCCATGTGGCGACATTGCGCGAAAGAGGCTCCTCCTCCGGGTCGAAGCCCAGAATGCCGAAGCCGCCGGGGAGAGGGGCTTCGGGGGAGATTTCGGGTTGGAGCAGCGGCGGGGCCGCGGGAAGCGGGCCGTCAGCGACAGTCACGCACGCGACGACTCTCGTTGGGTCCAGCGATTTGATGAGCCACTCTATCCGTTCTTCCGACAGGTCACGTCGCGACTCGATCTGCTTCCGCGCCAGGACGTAGGGGTCGTAATCCTCGGGCGGCGGATACGACGCAAGGACCTCCCCACACTCAGTATAGACGTACACATGCCTGTCCGTGTCGCTCTCCCAGACGTACAACGGCCTTAGCTTCGTTCCGTTAGCTGCGACCGTCGCCGTGGCGCCCAGGAAGAGCGCCGACTGGTCGGGAGTGAAGCTCGAAGGGTCGAAACTCCCCACAGCGCCGCGCCTCAGGGCAAACCTCTCCGTCCCCGGCACCAGATGCACCCAGTTGAACTTTTGGGAGTTATACATTTCGGCCAGAGACTTGAGGTCAGTTACCTCGGCGTTGAGCTGGCTATGGGCGAGGTTCGTTATTGGGGGCCGCCCCCCCCCCCCCCCC
>JAUYEE010000096.1 GCA_030691545.1 bacterium
CGCCGTGGTTGGAGGGAGATTTCTCCAAACCCGAGGTCAAAGACAAGAGTTCTGTGCGCCTGCTCAAGGAGAGCGGCGCGTCTGTGGTGTTTGAACTTGTCGAGGGAGGGAAGGCGCTTGAGCTTCGCTACGAGCCGGTGGGTGATGGCAGCCTGCGGGTTCTCGACGACGCATTGGGCATTACGGACGCCGAGGGCGGATACATTGTTGTTCCCTGTCGGGAGGGACTACTGATTCCGGCCGACAGCGGCAAGACGTTTCAGCGGGTGTTTGGCACGTCCGAGTATGAAGGCTGTCACATGAACATGCTTGGTTTCGTGAAACGCGGCTCGGCGCTGATCGTCACCTGGGACGATGCGTATGTGTTTCCAGAACTCCGCAGCATGATCGCCACGGATCAGCCGCCTCGTCAGAGACTGATGGCGAGCTTTGAACTCCGCCGGAGCACGAGATCGCTGCGTCTGTGGCCATTGGGCAAAGGCGATTTCAACACCATTGCCGCCGCTTACAGAGCCTATGCCGCAAAGAAAGGCACGGCCGTAACACTACAGGAAAAGGTCCGCCGCGAGAAGCATGTCGAGTTGATGGTTGGGGCGGCAAATGTAAAACTGTGGACGTGTCTTGCGCGCCGGATGAACGAGGAAAGCACGGCGGAGGAGTCGGTGAGAGTTCGCTGGACGTTCGACGAAGCCGCTCAGATTGCCGAGCATCTACGCAAAGACGTCGGGATCGAGAAGTGCCTGTTTATCATGGGGGGATGGACGAAGGGCGGCTATGACTGCCGTCACCCTGACAATCTCCCCGCGAATCCCGAATGCGGCGGCAACGAAGCGCTGGCGGATGCCATCAGGCGCATTCAGGCTCTCGGTTACGTCGCCTCCCTCCACGACAATGTGCAGGATATGTACCGCGATGCGAAGAGCTGGAACCCCGATTTCATTGAGAAGAACCCGGACGGCTCCCTTATCAAGGGCGGGCGTTGGCTCGGCGGGCGAGCCTACATGGTCTGTGCGCCAAAGCAGTTCGAACTGGCGAAACGGCCGCAGAACCTGCCGGAGACCTATAAGCTCTTCTCGCCCTGGAGCTATTTCATTGACACAACGTACGCCGTCGGCCCGCGCGAATGCAGCGACCCCAACCATCCCATCGGCCGGAACGACGACATCGCCTGGAAAATCCGCTTGAGCGACTACGCGAGAGAAATATTCGGCATCTTCGGCAGTGAGTGTGGGAGAGAATGGGCGCTTCCCCACAGCGACTTCTTCGAGGGACTCGTTGGCGTTTCCGGCCGTTACTATCACAGTCTGAAGCCGGAGGAGCTCGGGGCGACGGCCATTCCCTTCTGGGAGATGGTTTACCACGATTGTCAGATATGTTACGGCAAATATGGTTATCGCGCCGAGGAAGCCGCTGAATACGTCGCCCACCACGTTTTATGCGCTCGGCCGCTGCATTACCACTCCATTCCTGATCATCTCTACTGGAAGTCTTCGCCAGGCCGGGAAGAAAAGAAAGGGGACGCACGTTCCGCTCCTTCTCCATACACCCGCAGCGATGGCGGCTGGGCAGAGGGCATGCATCCGGTGGACGTGTTCCTCAAGAACACGCAGGAGGTTCTCGGCCCTCTCCACGCTGTCACAGCCCACGATCGGTTGACGCAGTTTGATTTCCTCAGCGACGATCGAACGGTCAGACAGGCTGTTTACGGGAACGGCGAGAACGCGACGAAAGTCATCGTCAATTTTGGGGCGACAGACGCCCGCGTCAAGTCATCCCTCGGCGGGGATGTTGTTTTGCCCTCCTGGGGCTTCATTGTCGAGGGACCGCGCCTTGTGGCGTTTCATGCCCGTCAATGGGGAGGCGAAGAGTACGGGGAAGGAGCATTATTCGCGCTTCAGCCCTTGGGCGATAAGGTCTTCAAAGAAGCCGACCGCGTGCGGGTGTTCCACGGTTTCGGCCCGAAGGTTGTGCGATGGCGAGGCAATCGCTACGAGGTTCAACGTGAAGAGGTGATCCGGCCCATGTAGCCCCTCACGGGGAGGCGCTGCGGTTCGACCACAGAACTGAGTCCGCAAGCGTGGGCGTTTTGGAGCCGCGGAGCGGCGCGGCTAACAGGACGCGCCATCTACGGTCGCCGTGCAGTGGAAAGCGCCGTCAGCTTGACGAGCTCAATGCCCTTGCCCGTTCCGAGATTTCGGGAGTACTGCTTGTCGGCTGGATTGTTCCAGTGCTCATGCACCCCCAGGCTTTCAAGGCGAGCTACCTTCCCCTTGTGGTTCGGGTCATAGAACGTCCCGGAAGGCGGGTCGTTCGCCAGTGCCGCCTCAACAAGATAATCAGTAGTGCCGGACCTGTGCGGCGCATCGTCCCATTCCGTCCAGAGAAAATCGAAGCCCACCGTGTCAATTGCCACAGGGTCCTGCGAGGCTAAGAGACTCGAGGTCCAGTCCCCATTGAATGGAGGGCTCTTCCACTTCCTCGGGGCATTCTCTTTCGCGTGTTTTCCGGCATAAAGCCCGTCAATCAAGTACAGGAGCGTTTTGCCGCCGAGGTGCTCGTGCCCCATGAGGTCCACGAGAGGCCGATAATGCCCCATGCCGGGTCGGCTGAACGGCAGATCCTTGTGCATGTCGAAGTACTCTTCCAGGCGAGCGGGCTTGCGGACGAGCGACCCGTAATGGTTCTTCGCGCAGAGCGTAATGCCAGCCTGGTCGTTGTGGCTCTTCAGGTTCGCGAGGTTAATGAGGTAATCGGCCTCGACGTACGACTGGGGCACATAGTCTGTCTTCTTGTCCGCCGCATCGGGGGTGCTCCAGTACATGGGAACCGACGAGAGCTTCGCGGCCACCCGACCGAAGTTCCCCAGGTACTCCAGGTACCGCACCTCCGGAAACCTCTTGTGGCACATGTTGTAGTACTCGTTCGCGAAATAGCAGAGGGGATCACCCACCGTGATGTCGGCCTGTTTCGCGCCGAGCACCTCCACAAGTTGTCGCAGAAGCGCGATGATCACTTGCGGAGACGTGTTCATATAATCGCGGCCTCTCAGGTTGTAATCTTCGATCTTCGTCGCTTCGCCTCGGTCCCAGATTCGGATACAACCCACGAAGTTCACCTTGACGACAATCTTCTCTCCCGACCGGTATCCTCCGCTTCCCCTGCCGTGCGTCTCGTTAAAGTGCTTGAAGAGCTTGTCCCAGGCCGCGACACTATCTGTTTCACCGGCGACCGTCTGTACAGCGCGGGCCATCATTTGATCAACAACTACCTGATTCGTATGGGTGCTTTCCCACCAATGTCCGTCTCCGGGTCCGGCCCAGTCTGTGGCGTCAGGATCGTGCACCCAGACGACGCGTCCCGGATGAATCCCCTTCGCAACGCCGATTGGGGCATTCGCCGTCACCTCGTCGGCCAGCGCTGGCTTCTCCATTGTGAGGCTCTGACTCAGGCAGATGGCCCCAACGCCAGCGGCAACCAGAGCGACTGCCAGGACATAGCGTGAACGTGCGAAGCTCCCTCTTGCCTTGCGAATGGCGGCGGCGGAGCCGATGGCCCCTATGACCCAGACCACGAAGCTGGACGCCAGAGGGAAAGCCGCCCGCTGACATGGGTACGTCGCCCGCGAGGGCTTCGGCACGACCCGCACCAAAAACCATATCAACGACAGCAGCCCCGTGACCGGAAACATCCACTTGGGCCATCGGCGCTCGGTTTTCTCTCCGCTGGGCCTCTTTGTCTTCGAACGAACTCCCGGTCCTTCTTTCCCTTTTGAAAATGGCATCTGTTGTCTCCCAAAGCTTCGGCGAATCCGCACAGTCGGTGATTCATTTACAGCGCGGCGATTCTGCCCGTTTCCTTCTCATTTCCTTTGGAGGACGAACCCTACTATGCCTCGTATTCAGGCTCGCCCATAACGCGGCCCGAGTTTTCCGGCCAACTCCGTTCCATATTTCAGCAGCGAGTCACGCTGCTCTTCGGAAAGGGGCTTGTAGTCCCTGGCGAATTCCACGTTTTGCCTTGCCTGCTCGACCGTGTAGGGCCCGACCACAGCGACGCTGACGCCTTCCAGGTCGAGAGCAAACGCGAGCGCCTTTGGCAAATAAATCGGCTCCGTGGCGCACCCGACGGAACCCCTTCTATGGTTTGGGAAACCGCCTTTGATTCCCGCGTAAACCTTCATCGCCACACATCCCACTTTGTGCCGCCTTGCCGTCGGCAGAACTCGTTCGTCGAACTTGTAGATATTCCTGTCCGCATAGTTCAGGACGCACATGACGACGTCAATCTGGTCGGTCTCCAACATGCGAACGAAATTGTCCCCGCCACAGTGACCCGAGATGCCGATGAACCGCAGCTTCCCTTTTTCTTTCTCCTTCAAGAGATACTGGAGAGCACCCTCTTTCCCGAGAACCCTGTCAATGTTCTTGTCGCCGATGCTGTGGATGTGCACGAGGTCCACATGGTCTATCTTCATCGTGCGCAGTGACTCGTTCAAGGAACGTTCTGCCCCGGCTGCGGAGTCGGTTGACACCTTCGTCGCCACAAAGAGCTTGTCTCGCCGTTTCGGGAGAAGGTGGCCGAGTATCTCCTCAGCCTCCCCGTAAATGCGGGCGGTGTCCACGTAGGTCACGCCCCGGTCGAGCGCCTCGCCGAAGATGCGGACTCCCTCCTGGACCTCAACGGGCCCTTCTCCAACCGGCGCCGTGCCCAGACCGAGAATGGATACTTTCGCATTTGTCCTGCCGAGCACCCGCTGAGGCAGCTCGCCCGCGGAATCGGCAAAAAGGCCTCGCGAAATCCCAAAGGCAAAACCCGTCCCCAAACAGGCAATCGTCTTAACGAAGTCTCTTCTTGTTATCCGCTGATCTCGCGCGCTCACGGACTTCCTTGATAGCTCCTTCATGTTTCTCTCCTGTGATCAATTTCTACGTCTTCATGAGAACCGCAGTTGTCGCCGGGCTGTCAACGGTATCGCTTGCCGCCACGCCGCGTGCGCCTGACCGCTCTCGAACATTCTGCCGTGTTTTCTCCACCCGGGTCAAGTCCCCCAGCGAGACTACTCGAGCAAGGAAAAAGCCTTCTTCATTGCGCTCGTGGCGGTAGCCATCGCTTCATCCGTTGTCATCTTGCTGAGCGACTTGTCGAAAGGCTCCGTCCCGACAGGGCCGTCATACCCGATCCTCACGAGCGCTCTTAGAAACGCCTTCACATCAATGACGCCAGTCGTGCAGGGCAATGTTCGAGGGGAGTCAGGCATCTGCTCGCGCGGGACGCCGGCCGGGGCATCGCAGATATCGGCGGCGACCACATCCCCGTTCGTCAACTTCAGAAGGTCATCCTCGCTTTCGCCCGCCTGAAACCAATGCCAGGAATCGAGGGCTATGCCGACGTTCGCAAGGCCGACCTCAATGGTCAACTCCTTCGTCTCCGCAGAGGTTCTGATAAAGGAATACTTTCCCCTCATCGCGGACATTCGCGTGCCGATGTACTCGATTCCCAGCCGCAGACCATGCTCGGCAAGAACGTTGCCCACCTCTCGCAGACGTTTCACGTGTAGCCGGAAGTTCTCCAAATAGGTCGTCGAATTACTGCTCGGGGACATCCAGGTGAAGCAGCGCGTAGCGCCGGCCCGTTGGAGTACTTTCGCGGTCTGGATAATCTCTTGTTTCCTCTGGCTGAACCTGGTTTCATCGTTGACGAAAAACGGTTCCACACCCGCTGCTCCCCAGGTCAGTCCCGCTGCTTTCATCTCTGCCACGAGGCGCTCCAGTTCGCTCTCGGAGTATTTCAGTAGATACCCCGACATAGGCGTAACCGACTCGTAGCCATAGTCTTTGGCCAGCTTGATGGCATCAAATGGGTCAGCTTTTACGCCAACTTGCCCCACGTTCAGGTTCATTTTGAATTTCCGCTTCGACATTTCCTCGGCGCCGCTTGGCGTCTTCAATAAGCTTGAAGCGGTTAATGCCGTCACCGCGGCGCCGGACTTGAGAAACTCCCGTCGGTTCATCTCGCTTTCTCCTGTGATACTCAGGTGTTATCCGGAAAGACCTCCGTGGCGCTCTTGCTGAACCGAGTTTATCGGTCACACCTCCACAATCGCCTCCCCCTTCGGCAGGTCAAAGCAAAACGTCACGTGGCGGTTGTCCGCGTGCCAGGTTCCACTCTCTATATCGAGCAGGTTCTTGGCGCGGCGCAGTTGAATCTCCTTTCCATTCAGGATCAGCCTCGGGAGACTCCCCGGATCAGCCTGGACCCTCGCCGTGAATCGCTTTGTGGCAAACGGTGCGCGAAACGTCACGCGGTTGCCCACTCTTTCAACCTCGGTGAGTTCCCTGGCAGCCCCGTAGCGGGCGAT
>JAUYEE010000107.1 GCA_030691545.1 bacterium
CACCTGGGACGAGATGATGCGCGCTCAGGAGAAGCTCCAACCCGACTTCACCGGATTAAAGGAGTGACCGCGTGTACCGCCGGCATCTTGCCGGCTGTGTCGGGGGCATCCTGCCCCCGATTCCGAGGGCGTCTCGCCCTCGGGACTGCCCCGCCCCAGGCGGGGTGGCGTTACCTGTGCGAGCTTCACCCATTACATGCAGCCGCAAGTCGGCGACAAGACCCGATTCTTTCCAGAGCGCAATTGTGATAGAATTTACTTCCGGAGGTTGATGGAATGATTGTCGAAACCGAAAGAGAAGAGGACGGGCGCTGGATCGCCGAGATTCCGGAATTGCCGGGCGTCATGACCTATGGGAAGACCCGTGATGAGGCTGTTTCAAGGGCCAAGGCTCTCGCCTTGCGGGTCATGGCGGACAGACTCGATCACGGCGAAGAGATTCCGGAACTTAAGGAGGTCTTTGCGGTCGTCTCATGAGCCGATGGCCCTCCACAAAAGCCCGGTCCGTCCTCGCCGCGCTGTTTCGCATTGGCTGGTCTGTCAAACGCCAATCGGGCACATCGCATAAAGTCCTCTCACGGCCGGGATGGGCGGATTTTGTGTTCGCCTTTCACGACGCAGACGAAATTGGCCCGCGGATGCTCTCGCGTATCGCGAGGCGAACGGGGTTAACGATCGAGGACCTGGGCTAGTCACGCCGAAGCTCTTCCCGACAACCCCAACACGTTCCCAAGCGAGGGGATTACCCGTTTTCGTTCTCGGGGCTTTCGGTGGCCTCGGTGGGGGATTCATCTTCCAACTCCTCGACCCCTTCCCCGCCTTCTTCGTCGCCCTCGGAGACGCTCTTGGCGACGTCAACGACTCTATCGCCTTCGGATAGCGAGATGATTCGGACACCCTGAGTATTGCGGCTGATCTCGCGAATCTGCGAGACGGAAGTTCGCATCATCTTTCCTTCGGCGGTGATGACGATGATGTCGTCGGTGTCCCGGACGCTCAGGACGCCAACCACCAGCCCATTTCGCTTCGTGGTCTTGATGGCGATGACGCCTTTGCCGCCCCGCCGCTGCCCGCGGAACTCGTCGAAAGCGGTTCTTTTCCCGTGGCCGTTCTCGCAAAGGACCAGCAGGGACGCGTCTTTCTCGACGACTTCCATCCCGACGACAGCATCGTCTGTCTTCTTGAGGGTGATGCCCTTGACGCCGCGAGTGGCTCGCCCCGTGGGGCGGACGTCCGACTCGTGGATTCGGATGGATTGCCCCTGGCGGGTCACGAGGACAAGCTCATCCTGGCCGCTCGTCAACTTCACCTCGATAAGGCTGTCGCCCTCGTCCACGCGGATGGCAATGATTCCGCCGGCGCGGGGATTGGAGAAGGCGGAAAGCGGAGTCTTCTTCAGGACGCCCTTCTGGGTGACCATCATGAGATGGCTGTCGCCCTCGAAGTTCTTCACACGGATCAGCGCGGCGATTTTCTCGTCCGAGGGCATCTGGAGGAGGTTGACGATGGCTTTGCCGCGAGCGGTTCGCCCAGCAGGCGGCACCGCATACACCTTCAACCAGTGGCACTGCCCGGTCGCGGTGAAGAAAAGGAGGTAGTCGTGCGTGGAAGCGGTGAAAAGGTGCTTGACGAAATCCTCCTGTTTCATTTCCATCCCGGAGACGCCTTTTCCGCCGCGGTGCTGTTGGCGATAGGTGGCGACGGGGACTCGCTTGATATACCCGGCATGGCTGATGGTGATGATGCAGCCCTCGTTGGCGATGAGGTCTTCGACCTGGAGGTCGTCTTCCGCGGGGATGATGTCGGTTCGCCTTGTATCGGAGAATCGCTTCTTGATGTCCTCCAGCTCGTCCTTGATGATTTGCTTGACGAGCTGCGGGCTGCTGAGGACTGACTTCAAGTAAGCAATCTTTTTGAGGAGTTCTTTGTATTCGTTTTCGACCTTCTCGCGTTCGAGTCCGGTGAGCTGATAGAGCCGCATGTCGAGGATGGCGTCGGCCTGTCGGTCGCTGAATTTGAAGGTCGCGATGAGCTTCTCTTTCGCGGCAGCCCGGTCGGCGGATGTTCGGATAATCTTGACGACTGTGTCGAGGTTATCGAGGGCGATTTTGAAGCCCTCTAAGATATGCGCGCGGTCTTCGGCTTTGCCGAGTTGGTATTGAGTGCGGCGGATGATGACCTCGTGGCGGTGGTCAATGTAGCAGGTCAAGAGGCTCTTCAGCCCCATGGTGCGGGGTTGGCCGTTGTCGAGGGCCAGGAGGATGGCCCCGAAGGTCTTCTGCAGCTCGGTGTGCTTGTAGAGTTGATTGATGACGACGCGCGCGTTCTCGCCGCGCTTCACCTCGACGATGATTCGCATCCCCTCCTTGTCCGATTCATCGCGCAGGTCGGAGATGCCGCTGATGACCTTGTTGTTGGCGAGTTCGGCGATGCTGTCAATGAGATTGGTTTTGTCAACCTGGTAGGGGATTTCCGTGATGACGATGAACTCCTTGCCGCTCTTGGCTGGCTCGACCCCCATTCGTGCCCGGAGGATGATGCGCCCCTTGCCGATCCGGTATGCCTGGCGGATTCCTTCCATCCCGCAAATCATGCCGCCCGTGGGGAAATCGGGTCCGGGCAGGACCTGCATCAGATTCTTCAGCGGGACTTCCGGGTCTTCCAACAGAAGCTTGATCGCCTCGACGACCTCGCCGACGTT
The DNA here is from genome assembly GCA_030691545.1 of bacterium. GTDB lineage: Bacteria > Auribacterota > JABMQX01 > JABMQX01 > JABMQX01 > JAUYEE01. The sequence continues at coordinate 2,702 of JAUYEE010000107.1, forward strand.
GTGAGGGGGAATGTTCGAGGCCATGCCGACGGCAATCCCCGAGCAGCCGTTGCAAATAAGGTTTGGGAAACGGCCCGGCAGAACAGTCGGCTCCTGGAGCGTCTCGTCGTAGTTGGGGACGAAATCCACGGTCTCCTGCTCGATGTCGGCGAGGAGCTCCATCGCGGCGTGCGTGAGCCTCGCTTCGGTGTACCGCATGGCAGCGGGCGGGTCGCCGTCCACGGAGCCGAAGTTCCCCTGCCCATCCACGAGACGGTATCGCATGACGAAATTCTGCGCCATACGCACGAGCGTCGGATAGACAACCGCCTCGCCGTGGGGATGGTAATTGCCGGAAGTGTCGCCCGCGATCTTGGCGCATTTGCGATGCTTGCTGGTGGGGCTGAGGTGGAGGTCTCGCATCGCGTAGAGAATCCGCCGCTGAGAAGGCTTCAGCCCATCGCGTGCGTCCGGGAGCGCCCTCTGAATGATGACGCTCAGCGCGTACGTCGCGAAAGACTCCTTCATCTCATCTTCGATGTCTCGCGGCGTAATCTTCTCATTCAGCGTGTACATACAGGACTCCTTACCTCCTGGAATGCAACCAATTTAGTATAGGAAAATCGCCGGTTTTCGTCAAGAAAATCGTGCGGTTCTGCATAACGCCTGAGTTCGATGAGGGATTCACCACAGAGGGCACAGAGGACGCAGAGAAGGGGACGTAATAAAAAAGAAGATAGGGCGAAAAAGTGGGCCTTTGTGGGCCTTTGTGGAGACGGGGAATCGGGCGCAAGAGGCTGCGAGAGAGGGGGATGAGGCGATATTGACTTGGCGTGAAAAAGGCCCACATGGGAGCTAACCGCTGAGAGCGCAGCCTGCCCGTGCTCGCGTGCCGACTCTTTGTAGGGGATTGTGAGATTGTCCGCGAGTTGGCAAGTGTGGTTGGCCTCGGCCAGGGAGGGCGCAGAGAACGTGCTCTGAGGGCACAGTGATATGGTTTTGGACGATTTGTTGGAGAAGGAGTGACCATTCATGCGCCGCGAGTGCCTGTAAGAGAAACCGTGCAGTTGCCGCCGTTGAAGCCTCGAAAGGGCTTTACTGATTGTTGGCAGGATTATACAGCGTTGTCTGTCATTTGTCAACCGAAAGACGACTCAGGCAGTAACACCGTAGAACCTGGTGGGCCAGCCCGAGGGAGAGGTTGGGCGCAATCGGCGGGTATAGCGCATGATTGGCGTGGTGGAACACTCCCCTGAAAATGGGCGCTACGGGGCCAGGGTGAGGACAGGGAACGCCTCTCGCAAAGCCGCAAAGGACGCAAAGAAGGGGAGCTCGTGAATTCTTGGCGTCTTCGCGTCTTGGCGAGAAAAAACGGGCCGGGTAGAGCCATTTTCATGGTCTCCGGGTGAACTCAGGTTCATGAAGGACTGTCGTGCTGAAGCTCCGTTTCCCTGGCCGAAGCCCACGGGCAGGCAGCTTTCGAAGGCGGCAGCATGGCTGCCGCACTCCACAGCAGCCCGTCGGGCTGCGGGAACGAGTCGGAGGTCAGGGGCCCGGCCATGGATAGGTATTCGATTTGACGGTGCGGTGGTGTCGTCGAGCTTGGGCTGGAGGAGGATAATGGCGGCGAGGCTGTTGGACAGGCCAGGCGAAATCGGAGGCCCGTGTCCGCTGGGAGCTACCACTCAGCAGCGATGCACGGTAGTTCAGGTCGGCGGTAGAGCGGGACGTGAGCCTCCACGTCCGCGCTAACCGTAACAGGGAGATGCCCGATGCCCGTCCGCGGGATAAAAAACACGCCGGGAAGCCTCCCCCCAACCCAGAACCCGGGTAGATCCTTGTCGGGAGCAGGGTCGCGATCCTCGACATCAATGAGAAGCTCTCCCAATTTCGTCTTGTTGGCTGTGTAGAGGTTTGGGATAGAGACCTCGACCATCCATACCCAGTCTGGTAGGAGCTGCTGCAGCGGCAGAAGATAGGATTCAGAGAATGACCGACCATCCCAGTCCACAGACGCCTCAATGTGGTGGATGTAGTTATCTTTGGACACGAGAAGGGTTCGAAGTACGGGGGCCCTTTGCTCGTTCAGCACGGCGTCTCTCAGTTCCTCAAGCCACCCGAGTTTTTTCGGTTGAGGACGGAGCGAGCGCATGAGCAGGTCCAGAAGAACCACAGCGCGGTCTTCTGCGTTTGCGGGTGACCTACGGATCCCTTGCGGAACCAGGCCTATCCCATACATCGCGCGAGAGCGAGGATCAAGGCGGGGAAGTGTCTGCTTCAGCAAGCACGTGGATGAAACACAGAGGAGGGTGCCGTAGTTGTCATCCTGTACAACCAGGTCGGGTGTCCAGTTCCAGCTTGGCAGGCGCCGATATTTGCCGCTGGGAAACGTCACGAAGTACCCCAGCTTAGCCTCCGGGTACCACAGGTCAGTGTTAAGCGTGTGCCCAACAACGGTGACAACATGTAACGGCTGTGAGGTTTCCTCCATTGCGAACGCGAGAAGGGCGGGGAAGCCGGATTCAATGAACGGGTGGACGAAGTGAGCGTATTCGCGGTCGGGATAATCGAAGAAATTAATGTGGAACGCTGAGTAGCCGGCGGACTCAATGACTTGCCTAATTTGGGGATTCGTTAGACCCTCGGAGGCGTGTTTAGCTTGAATCCCAAGGAGCTGATTTATGTACAAGTCACTCAGCTGCTCTTCCTGAACGTCAAGGTTTCTGAGCGCGCAGCGGAGTCCCGCGTGGGCACAGCAGCCTGTGAGGCCGTTCTGTTGGCAGAAGTAGCTCCCCCTTATGGTGAAGTCCTTGCCGGCAATCCGAGGGGCAAAATGCGTCTGAACGTGCAGATAGTTATTGAGCAGATCAGCGGGTCTCATGACGCTCTCCCGCACGTAGCATCCTGCCGGACGGCTATCCACATCTATGCTCACGACATCCGCGTATCCAAGGAATGCGTCGTCGGAAAGACCCTTGATTGCCCCTTTGGAGGAGAATTCGCGGTCGAAGAATGATATGCGCCAGGTGCGAAGCGAGGCAGATGACCCAAATTTGCTGGACACAGCCTCACTTTCTTCCGTCGGTGTCGTCTCGGACAACGGTTCTCTGACCATCGTTTTCGCGCGCAGCTTTCTCGCGAGGGAAAAGGTTCTATGGAGCGCATGATTGTGAGTGTCACCCTCATACCTGCGCGCCTCCGCGAAAAAAGAAAACGGCCTCCCGCAAGGCAGAGATTCAATAGTCTGGTCATCATTGGTGGGCATGTAGAATGGCTTTCCCCCTCGGGCGATCCCTTCGCTACACTGTTTTCCGCACGGACCGGGAAAGCAGACACGCAGGAACGACTATTCTTTGGGCCGGTCCTTCCGGGCCCCGCCGAGCGGCTGCTCCGACCGTGCCGCTTCCTCGTGTGCCCGGTCCCTTCTTATCATAAACTGCTTGTCCCGTTCTGAAAGCTTGACACCGGCGGCAACTTGCTTGGGCAGAAATCTTACCTTGTGTGCATCCAGAGACAAGCCAAAGCTATCCACCTTTTTCTTTTCAGCCATTTGCGAGTCCCTCCTCCCGCATCGGTTTTTACTATCCGATACTTTGTCGCTTTTTCTTCTTCCCTTTGTCAACAAGAAAATTGCATCTTCCGGTTCCAAGCGGTCCGTGGCAGCCAATTGCTTTCGGCAAGCCTGTCCCCCCAGCGCGCACTATCGCAGACCTCGGGAGACGCAAATCCCGTGCCTGTTTCCACTTTCGTAGATATTACACAGGTTCCTGCCCCTTTGTCAAGAGCTTTTGCCGGCCGGGGCCACGCGGTCGGCTTTGGATTCATTGACGGTCTCGACGACCTGGAAGGGGAGGATGGTCTTATCAACGGGCTTGAGGTTGCCTTTTTCGTCGTATTTGCCATTCCATACAAGCTCGGTCATTTTGGTTGCTCCCTGGAAAGAAAAGTTTTTGTGGCGGCGAGGAATTCGCGGGATGGGTTGAGGGCGAGCCTCGCCGTCTCCTCGGAAACTTGCTGCATGGCCTCGTAGTCGCCTCGATTGCCTCTTACTGGCGGCGGCAGAAGTGAGACTGACTGCCGTCTTTCAGGAAATGGTCCTCCTTGAACCAAAATTCGAGGAGGCGTTTTGTGACGGCGCTGGCGCCTTCGTAGCCCTTCTGCCGCCAGGCCCGCACAACCTGCTTAACCTTCTGACCCAGCTCGACTGACCCCATCTTCTACCGATAGACTTCGCGGCGGTGTCTGACGCGCATCACCCTGACCGCCCTCGCCTTCTCATCAATCTCATAGAGGACTCGATAGTCTCCAACGCGAATCCGCCAGTCGTTCTTTGAGCCAGCGATCTTACGGCACCCGAAAGGCCTTGGAGTTTGAGCCAGAGCCTTGAGGTGGGGAATGATGCGCTGGAAATCCCCTGCCGAAAGCCGTTTGAGGTCCCGTTCCGCTGCTCGCTCAAGAAAGACCTCATACACCCGGAGTGTACTCCTTCAGGAAATCATCGAGCTTTCTGAACTGAAGCGGCCTCTTCCTCATCTCCCGCAGCACCTTCAAATCTTCTGCATCCTCGAGGCGCTCCAGTATCTCCCGGTAGTCATCAATATCCAGGATAACTGCGACAGGTTTGCTATCTCTTACAATGAACTCGGGTGTTTTCCCCTTTGCCCTGGCTTTCATATTGTTATCTCCAAAAGCTTCGTGGTGTCATAGCCGAAGATGTCCAGGACCTTGACTAAGACCTTGTAGGCGCCTTTACTATCGTACTCGTAGCTGGCTTTGGTTTCAAGCTTGGGATTTTTGCGGGTACGGAAGGATTGGCAGCCGTTGTGGGAAGTACGGTGGCGGGGAGGAAGAGAGGAGATGACGGGTTTGCAGTCGCCTCGATTGCCTCTTACTGGCGGCGGCAGAAGTGAGACTGACTGCCGTCCTTCAGGAAATGGTCCTCCTTGAGCCAAAATTCGAGGAGGCGTTTTGTGACGGCGCTGGCGCCTTCATGGCGGCCGTCCCGCCAGACAGCAACGGCAGACTTGATTTTTTCGTCCATTTCGATGCCCACCGTGTGTCACGCCGTGTAGAAATGTCGTCGAAGTTCCGTCTCCGGGATGAACCGCAAGGCCTGTCTGAAAATGGCCCGAAGCGTTCCGCGGTCCAGCTCATCGTGGAGAGGCACCACGACCGTTTGCTTTTCGCCCTCATCGGTGATTCTCCTGAGCTTCACATGACTGCCTCGGGCGGAGAAGAGCGAGAAGCCGAAACGCTGGAAAATTGCGACGATCTCTCGCCCCGAGAGCCGCCTCAGTTTAGCTGGCATGGGCTGCGGGCTCCAACTCAAGCGTCACGACCAGTCCCGGGTCGGGCACCAAGCCAAGCTCGGCGGGGTCCTCACCTTCGAGGTAGAGAGCGACGGCTTCTCGCAGGTTGGCGATGGTCTCGTCAAGGGTTTTGCCTTGCGTGACGACTGCGATGTTCATGCACTCGGCGACGTAGTGAGTGTCGCCCCTATAGACATACGCTTTGATTGTACGCTGCATTCACGACACCTTTACTTCTAAGAGTTTCGTCGTGTCATTGCCGAATATATCCACCGCCTTCACGAGGACTTCGCATTTTCCCTTTTCATCGTAAGCATGCACCGCTCTTGTTTCAAGCTTGGGGTTTTTGCGGGTGCGGAAGGACTGCCAGCCGTTGTGGGAAGTACGGTGGCGGGGAAGAAGGGAGGACATGACGACTTTGTTGTCGCCCCAGATGAGGATGTTTCGCCATTCGGAGTCGTGGGCTTGCTTGGTGAAGAGGTCTCGATGGGCTTTTTCGCGGTCGGCTTTGGATTCGTTGACGGTCTCGACGACCTGGAAGGGGAGGATGGTACGGTCAACGGGCTTGAGGTTGCCTTTTTCGTCGTATTTGCCATTCCAGATAAGCTCGGTCATGGCGCTGTCTCCCGTGCGAGATAAGCTTGCGCCCCCTCAAGGAACTCCTTAGCCCTGGCGATGGTTTGCTCGGCGGTTTGCTTCGAAGTTGTGCGGGTTGCGTCGTAATCGGCGATTTGGCGGACGTCAAGAGCCTTCCGAATGTAAAGGTGGAATTTGGGGTCGAGGAGACGGGGTTTGGCAAACTCGCGTCCGAACGCCGCAATGACAGCCGAGTGACGCGAAAAGGACTTGCCCCTGCTCAGCAGTAGAGCTTGAGCACAGTAGAACATCGCGTAATAGGCACGGGAAGCCCCGAAATGGAAGAAGCCGCGTGCCACCAGGGCATTGGCGGCATCAATACTTTCCTGTGCCCTCTCCAAGAGGGCTTGAACTTCCGCTGGGGTCATACCTCCACTGCCTCCCGGCGGACGTTCAGAAGGAAGGGGGTGTGGAGGTTTTGGAACTCCGACACGCTCAGTGGAAAGAAGGTGATGGTCACGTCGAAGGCCAGGGAGAGCCGGGAACCTAATTCGCTCATGCGCTCTAATTCCTCGCCGACGTCTTCGATCTCGTCGAGGAGCACCAGGAAGTCTATGTCGGAATCGTCGCTCTCGTCGCCTCTGGCGTAGGAGCCATAGAGATAAAGCCCACGCAGGCGACGGCCGTAGAGGCCACTCAGACCGGCCCGGACCTCCTCACTGATCGTCCGGGCTTGCCCGTCTATGGATGATTGTCGTCCCATAGCATTCATTATGCCGCAGGGGGGTTGGCATGTCAACGCCGCCCTAAGGAGATGCAGGCGGGGAGGCCTGCGCGCAGTACAACATCGTGTAATACGATCTCGCAACTGAGAATCGCGGGAGACCTTCTCGTAAGAGCGCGTCCGCGGCAGCGATGCTCTCATGTGCGAGTCGGAGGAGGGCTTTGATCTCCAATGTCATACAGGCACGCCCTCCCGACGGATGTTAAGCAACAGGGGTGTATTCCAGTCAGGATAATCGCGTGCGGAGATTACGTCGAAGGTCAGAAGGACGTCGTATTTGAGGCAAAGCTCGGACGCAAGGGGGTCAATGCGCGAGAGTTCGGCCTCAGGGTCATCGAGGACTTCTAAGACAATCAGAAGGTCAATGTCGGAACCTTCGTCCGCGTCGCCTCTGGCGTGGGAGCCGTAAAGGATGAGCTGCCGGAGGTTCTCGCCGTAAAGGGAGTTGAGACGCTGACGAAGCTCACGGAGTATTTCGGTGATCTGTGCGGTCTTTTCCATGGCGGTTGTCCTTCTCTTTCGATCCGCCGCTCGGTGACGCAATGATAACGAAGTGGGAGATGTTCTGCACGGAGAATGTTTGGGGCGGGGCAAGGGCTCAGGTAGAGGGGGGCACCGCAGCCTGCGCGGCCGGGGAGGACGCAGAGAGAGAAGAGAAGCTCACCACAAAGACACAAAGGCACGAAGCGCCCAGACGTCTGTCCCCATGGTGTCTTCGTGTCCTGGCGGTTCTCCGAATCTTCAATCCGGACTAAGTGCTCTGATTCATGAAATGGTGAGGTATCACGGATAAATCCAGTGGTCGAGAAGCCCGGCACAGATGATCAGCGCAGGCGGCCTGATTCGTCAAGGGGACTCTTTGAGGGTTCGTCACTGTATTTATCTGCACCAAGCAGCGCCCAGTGCCGTCTGGGCAGGATTCGTCACTGCCGTAGCTCAGCGGTTGGGCCGTGCGGGCTGACTTTGTCACAGAATGCGCTGGCGCCGGGTCTAGCGGGTGCGGAGTGGCGGCGCGGTTTCGCTGTTCACGCTCAGGCGTAAGTGTGCAGGCCGGAGAGGAGGTAGTTGACGCCGAAGTAGGTGAACAGGACAAAGAGGAAGCCGATGACGGAAAGGATGGCCTGGAACTCGGGAAGGGATTTGGGCTTGATGCCAAGCCAGCCGCCGGCGAATCGCACGTGCAGGAAGAAGGCATACACAACCCAGGTGATGAGAGACCAGGTTTCCTTCGCGTCCCAGCCCCAGTATCTCCCCCAGGCGACATTCGCCCAGACGGACCCGGTGATGATGCCGAGGGTCAGGAAGGGGAAGCCGAAGGCGATGGTCTTGGAGATGAGGTTTGAGAGGAGAGGGCCGCTGCCTTCGGGAGAGACCTTTCGGGCGTTGAGAAGAGCCACCAGTCCCACCGCAATCAACCCGGCGACAACGACTGTCCCCCCGATGGCTCCTGCGAGAGGCCAGCCGGTGAGCTTGGCGATGGCGTCGCTCTTCCTGCTCAGCCCATAGACCAGGCCGGCGGGAATCCCCACGGCGGAAAGGGACGCGATGAACGCTGCGACACTCCTCAAGCCGCCGGGGTGTTTCAGCAAGAAAATCAGCGCGACGATGTAGGATACCCCGAACCCCGCGTAGCCGACGAAGCAGAAGATGACGTGGAGGGTCAGCCAGAGGTTGTTTTGAAGGGCGGGCATTAGCGGCTCGATCTGCCAGTCGAAGAGGTTGGCATAGGCGACGACCAGCAGAGCGAGCAATGAGGCGCCGGCTCCCAACCCTTTCACGGAATACCGCAGTTCCAAGACGATGCATGTGACGGCGATGGCGAGACTGAAGAAGACGAGGGTCTCGAAGGTGTTTGAGAGGGGCGGGCGTTCGGCTTGAGCCCATCGCCAGGCGATAAAGAGGGTTTGAAACAGGGCGCCGAGGATCAACAACGCCATGGCCGCAAAGTGAAAGCCTCTCTTGCGGCTCGCGTAGGAGACGGCAAAGGTCAACGCGGTGAATAGATACGCCACTTCTGCGATCGTGAAGAATAGCCTTGTTGCTGGCATGGGGAGATTTCTTTTCCTTTCCGTATCAAGTTTTGGGCGCCCGGGCGCCCGCCGGAGCAGTGCTCTTCTTTACCACGAGGGGGCGCAAATAGAAGCCGTACAGGACGCCTATGGTAATCAGAAGGAAACCGAGATAGACGAGGGGGATGCCGGGGTCTTTCGCGATTTCCAGCCCGGACCAGGACTCGTGTATGCTGTCGTAGGAGCTCTGATAGATCGCCCAGCCGGCATATTTGAGGGGCTTGTTGACCTCGATGGTTTTGGATGCGACCACCTGACCGTCCTGAAGGAGGCGGAGACTGGATTTGAAGTCCTTGACCCTTCCGGGTGCTCCGATCTGTCTATAGTCGAGGACGATGTCTGCGTTCGGGTCGCGGTGCATGCCCGGGAATTTGAGAAAGACCCACTCGGTGCGGTCCTGGGAGCCGCCGCTGACGCGGACGAGAATGGCAGGGTTGTTCGGGGATTTTGACCGGCTGCCGTAGTCGCCCTTACTGAGGACGACGAAGTCCGGCTCGTATCGCAGGATGGTGATTTTGTATGGGCCGCTGCCGACCTCGAACTCCTCGCCGACGCGGATGGGAAAGACGCGGGCGGTTTTCTCTTTCACGAGGTGGACGACGAGGGCTTCTTTTTGAGAGGCGTGGCGTTCCACCTTGAAATCGTCGAGGTGAACCTCGAAGGGAAGCTGGATGGGCCTTTGCTTGTCGTCGTAGCAAAGCTTCGACGATTGCCCGATCGGCAGGGGGATGAATCCTCGCTGAGCCCAGATGCTGCTGATAACGGCACCGGCGACCATGACCAGGACGCCAACGTGGGTGACGGTCGTCCCAAGCCTCCGGAGCCGGAGAGACCATCGCCCCACGGTGCAGAAAATCAGGTTGAGGCAAAATAACCCTAACAGCGAAACGAACCACCAAGAATGGTAGATGTACCGGCGGGCATGGGCCTGGTTCTTCAGGAGCGTGGCGACAATCATCACGACGGCAATGAGAACCAGCAGCGAGACCGCCAGTTTCACGGAGCTAAGCGTCTTGACAAGGCGCCTGGCGGCGGTCTTTTGCGGGCGGGCTTGGCGACCCTCGGATTTCTTTTCCTCCAAAATGATCGTCCTTTACGTGAGTGTACGACAGTCACGAGGCAACGATCTCAACCTCTCGCCTCAGTCGCCTCGCCGAGTTCTGACTAACGCCTATCTAAACCGAGAGCAAGGTGCTTTGGTTCCCCGATATATTCGGTTCTCAAGGTCGAAGTGTCAATCGGCTTTTGAGAGGGTAAAGCAGGCACACGGTATGCGCTCGTCATTGCCTCAGCGGCAGAGATCACAACAGCGCGAGGCTCACCGCACATGGAAAGCCCCGGAGACCATGAGCGGTGTTGTTCTCGGGGCGGAGGAAAATGCGAACATATCTCTTGACCCGCACGCAAAAAAGAGGGAGAATACCTGGCAAAATCAGGTGGTATGGCCATAGTCCCTGGAGCACCTGAAAAAGTGAGGTTATGGTAGAGCGCCACGGAGCTGAGTCGAGAAGCCTTCCTGTCTGACAAGGAACGGACCCCTCCACATCACCCCTCTGGCCTCGAAGAGACATACCAATGGAACCTGCCCCCGGACGGCCTTTGCCCGTCGGAGGGGAGGAGCTTTTGCCGTTAACTTGACAGGCGACAGACTAATTCAACGATCGTATCCCCGCAACATCTGGCACCTTCCTGTGTTCCGATACGGGGCGGGATATGCCCTGAGGGGCGGGGACGGTGCTTGCTGTGCCCGGACGGGCAACAACCTCGTCTATTCCGAGATCCACAGGGGACCTGTTCCCCAGCGGCTCGAGGATAGACGCAACCTTGTCTTCTCAGGAAAGGAGAAAGCATGAGACTGTATGTGGGAAACTTGTCCTACGAGACGACGGAGGAAGACCTGCGAAAGGCTTTCGGGCAATACGGAACGGTCGAGTCCGTTAGCATCGTGATGGACAAGTACACGGGAAAATCGAAAGGGTTCGCGTTCGTCGAGATGGCTTCCAAGGAGGAGGCTGAGGCGGCCAAAACCGGCGTCAACGGCTCCCAACTGTCGAACCGCACAATCCGCGTGGACGAAGCGAGTCCAAGACCTGAACGAGGGGGCGGCGGGCGGCGCAGAGACTGGTAACACACCTCCGTCGCTGTAAGTAGCCGACAGGGCTCATAGCCAAGACGAGACCCCGCCACAAGCGGGGTCTTTTCCTTGATATTGCTGTCGGTTGCCATACAGAATACCGAGCATTTCTTCGAACCGGGTCGAGGAGGAGGTCGGGTGGACAAGGGTGCGGCTACGTTTGAGTGGAACATGCCGCTGGGATTTGCTTGTGATGGGGAGTGCTGAGTCGAGGTCCACTGGGGAAGCGCCTCTCTGTAACGCCGGCATCTTGTCCCCGGTTCGACTTCGCCAGGGTGAAACAGGGTGCTTGCCATGTGAGGGCGGGACGCCCTTACGACTGCCCCGCCCAGGCGGGGCGGCGTTACTTCTGGCCTACAACCGGGCCAACAGCCCAAGGCCCACCACTCAAGCGTAGCCGCACCCCGTGGACAATGGGGTGTCGCATCATGGGGCAAGATAGGATAGAATGGCGTCATCTGGTTGAGGGAGGCTGAGGGGGCGACTTCGTTGTGCGAATACGGCTGATTCCATGCGGCGGGCAAAGTGAGGCGCCAAAGGTGAACTTATGTCCATTCTGCGAATGCTACTCAAGGAGCTCTGGCATCGAAGGTTGAACTTCGTGCTGGGACTGGCGGCGGTGATTGCCGCGGTGGCTCTCTTCGTGGCGGTGCTGACCATGAGCGGGGCCTCCGAGCGGGAGACAACTCGTCTCATGCGGGACATGGGGTTCAACATCCTGATTGTCCCGAAGAACACCGACATGGCGGATTTCTGGAGCGAGGACTTCGGCAAACAGGAAATGCCCGAAGAATATGTTTACACACTCGCGAACTTCCGGGGGATTGCCGTGCAGCACCTGGTGGCGACGCTTCAGAAAAAAGTCGCCTGGCGAGACCGCAAGGTTCTGCTGACGGGAGTGCTGCCCGAGGCGCCTATCAGGGACGCAGCGAAAAAACCGCCGATGGGCTTCCGCATCCCAAGGGGGAAGGTGTATGTCGGCTACGAACTGGCGAATGGACTTAAAATCAAAGCCGGAGACACGGTGAACGTTCTGGGCAAGGACTTCGTCGTCGAGAGGTGCTTGCTGGAGTCTGGCAGCAAGGACGACATTCGCATCTACGGCCACCTGCACGACATCCAGGAAATCCTGGGCAGCCCGGGAAAGATCAACGCCATCGAGGCGCTGGGTTGCCGCTGCGAGGGAGAGCGTCTTCCGACGATCCGGAAAAGCATCGCGAAGGCTCTGCCGGAGACAAAAGTGACGGAGTTGCGGCCCATCGCGGTCGCCCGGGCAAAGACGCGAGAAATGGTCGAGAACTACGCGGCGTTTCTGATCCCGACGGTTTTCCTGATCTGCGCGGTGTGGGTGGGTTTCTTAGCGCTGAGCAATGTGAGAGAACGGCGACAGGAAATCGGCATCCTGCGGGCGCTGGGGTTTCGGTCGGGACGGATCGCGGCCCTTTTCTTGGGAAGGGCGATTGTTCTTGGGCTGCTCGGTGCGGGGGCGGGTTTTGGCGTTGGCACGGCTCTGGCTCTGCGGTTCGGGCCGCAGATTTTCCGTTTGACCTCCGCGAAGATTATGCCGGTGTTTAGCCTCCTCGGCTGGTCCCTTGCGGGAGCCGCGGCTCTGTGTGCCATGGCGAGTTACCTGCCGACTATCGTTGCGGTGACCCAGGACCCGGCGGTAACCCTTCGAGACGAGTGAACGATGATTCGGCTGGAAAATGTCAGCAAAGTTTACAGCGGTAAAATGGGAGAAGTCCGCGCGCTGGATGAGGTGTCTCTGGGCGTGGAGCGCGGAGAATTCGTCGTCGTGCGTGGAGCGAGCGGCAGCGGCAAATCCACGTTGCTGCTGACGATCGGGGGATTGATCCGGCCGACGCGGGGCAGCGTCCTCGTCAACGGAAGGGAGCTGTACGGGCTATCGTGGGGCGAGCAGGCGCGCTTCCGCGCCGAGAAAATCGGGTTTGTGTTTCAGATGTTTCATCTGCTGCCGTATCTCAATGTCCTGGACAACGTGCTCGTCCCGGCCATGACCGGAATGGGACAGGACAAGCGAGACAGGGCCCGTGACCTGTTGGAGAAGCTGCAAATGTCCCAGCGTGCGCAGCACAAACCTTCGCAACTCAGCACGGGCGAGCGGCAGCGCGTGGCGATTGCCCGGGCGCTGCTTAATGAGCCGGAGCTAATCCTCGCGGACGAGCCAACGGGCAACCTCGACCCGGATAATGCCGCCCGTGTTCTCGGTTATCTCTCCGATTTCCACAAGGAAGGGGGGACGGTTCTGCTGGTCACGCACGAGGAACGGGCCAGGGAATATGCGCAACGGGTCGTTCTTCTTGACGCAGGGCGTCTTACCGTGGCGCAGCGCGATTGAACATATCAGGGAAGGAGACAGAAGACAGAACGCAGTACACGGGGAGCGGAATGCCGCCAGGACGCGGAGGGGACAACCGCCCGCCCTGTTTCCTGTATTCTGTGTATTGTGTACCGGCGCGGCTTGTTCTCACTGGAGCTGGCCTGACCGCTTTTGAAAGGAGGGTAGCGCAGATGAGTCGGTGGTTTGTTGTTTCTGTTGTTCTCATCGGGTTCCTTTGCGCGGGATGCAGAAAGGAGGAACCGGGACTCCTCGTGCTCTGCGGGGGGTCGTTCCGGCCGCCGATGGAGGAAATCGCTGCGGGTTTCGAGAAGGAGACGGGCGTGAAGGTGCGCCTGTCGGTCGGGCAAAGCGAGGACCTCCTGCCCCAGGTGAAGATAGGGAGAACCGGCGATGTTTTCGTGACGCACGACCCTTATCTGGACTACACGAAGGAAGCTGGCGCGCTCCTTCGGGGGGAACAAGTGGGCTTTGTGTCACCGGTGTTGGTCGTTCGAAAAGGAAATCCCGCGGGCGTGAAATCCATCGAGGACCTGGCGAAGCCGGGAGTGAAAGTGGCTCTGCCAAACCCGGACTACTCGACCTGCGGAAAGATGCTGTTCTCGCTGTTAGAGAAGAAAGGGATCAAAGACGCTGTGCTGAAAAACGCGGGGAACGCGATTTTTCGAAGCCATGCGGAGATTGGCAATGCCTTGAAGCTCGAGACGCGGGACGCCGGCGTGATGTGGAACGGCGCCGCACACAACTTCCTCGACGCCATCGAAATTGTCGCAACGCCGTACGAGTACGACGAGGAAATTCGCGTGTGGATCATGGGGTTGAGCTACAGCAAGAACACAAAGTTAGTGGAGAAGTTCCTGGACTTCTGTCGTGAAAAGGGCGAGGAAGTTTTTCAACGGCACGGCTACATCAAGCAGTAGAGGCGGCAAGATGCCGCGTCTACGTTAGTGCTGTGTTGCGGGAATACCGTGACGTATTACGGATGAATCCATTCGTCGAGAAGCCCGGCTGAAGCCGGCTGAGCCGCGATAAGCCGCAGAAACGCGACCACCCGCTGAAGCAGGTGGCTACCAAGAATGTGCCGGCTGAAGCCCGGCACAGATGGGCAGGGCAGTCGGCCTGATTCATCAGCGACACTCTGTGAGGGTTCGTCACCGTATTTATGAATATCTGCACTTAGGCTGGAGACCTTAACCGGGAAAAATGCTCATGCGGAGAGCACTCGAAAGCGCCATACTCAAGGGTGCGCTGGTCGGAGCACTGTTTCTCACAAGCTGTCGTGAAGAACAAGACAAGCAAGCCGGTGCCAAACCGAGGCTTCTGCTCTATTGCGGAGCCGGGATTCGGACGGCAGCGGCGGAGATTGTGGAAGCCTTCGAGAAGAAACACGGCGTCGTCATCGAGACGGATTATGCTGGTTCGAATATCTTGCTGAGCCGCATTAAACTATCCGGCAAGGGCGACCTGTACATGCCGGGGGAAGCGGAGTACGTGAGACAAGCCGCGGCGGAAGGGTTGGTTGCTTCCTCCCGAGATGCCTGCTATTTTGTTCCCGTCATCCTTGTCCGAAAAGGCAACCCAAAGA
>JAUYEE010000128.1 GCA_030691545.1 bacterium
CGCGGCAATTCTCCTTATGGCGACCTCGTTGTCACTGAATCCAGCGGCCAATACAACTTCATCGAGAGCGGCGTTCCCCTTTTCTCCACGCACAATATCGAGGAGGTCGAGGAAACCGTCCACTATGCCATGGCTCAAAGACCCCACGCTCAAACCGTCCTCCTGATTTCCGGCGGCATCTCCGGCACCGCTGAGGAAATCACTTCCAAGTACAACGTCTCGAGGCTCGATTATGTGGAACTCGATCCCTTCATTATCGAAGTCGGGAAAAAATACCTTCCCGAAAGCCTCGCCGACGCGCGAATCCGCGTCATCAACACGGATGGTCGCCTCTTCGTCAGACAGACGAGTCGCCGCTATGACGTTGTCATCGCCGACCTCCCCGACCCCTCCACGTTTCAGCTCAACCGCTTCTATACGTATCAATTCTTTCGGGAGGCGAAGGGCATTCTCACAGACCAAGGGGTTCTGGCGCTGTCTTTGGGCCACTACGAAAACTACCTCAGCAAAGAACTGGCCCGCCTCATCGCCGTCACCCACCACACCCTGAAACAGGTGTTTCGCGACATCCTGGTCATCCCCGGAGGCCGGATATTCTTCCTTGCTTCGGATGGCCCCCTGTGCAAGGACATTGCCACGCGGCTCGAGCAAGCGGGAATCCATACGCAACTGGTCAACCGCTATTATCTCAATGGGACTTTGACCCCAGATCGGCTTGCGGACATGCGCCGGGCTATCTCCCAAGAAGGCGCGGTCAACCGCGATTTCAGCCCTAAGCTCTACTACTATCACCTCCTTTACTGGATCAGCCAGTTCAAGGTCAAGCTCGGCGTCCTGGCCGGCGTGCTTCTGTTCTTTCTGTCGATCTACCTGCTTCGCATGCGTGCCGTGCCTTTTGCCATTTTCACCACCGGCCTTGCCGCGTCCTCTCTTGAGGTCGTTCTCCTTATTGGTTTTCAGATTCTTTACGGGTACGTCTATCACCGAGTCGGCTTGATCGTCACTGTGTTCATGCTCGGGCTTGCGGTCGGGTCCTTCGCGATGAACCGAATGCTCCCGAAGCGCACCGCACGAGACCTGGTGAAACTCGAGTTCGGCATCGCTCTGTACGCTGCCTGTCTTCCCTTTGTCTTGATGGGCCTCGGGAAAGTGGGGACAGGGCTTCCCTTCTCGGTCTCCGTGCACCTGGGCGTGCCCATTCTGACCTTCTTTCTGGCAGCGTTTGTCGGCATGGAGTTCCCTCTCGCCGGGAAGGCCGACTTCAGGGGGACCGCCTCCACAGCCGCGCGCCTCTATACGGCTGACTTCGTCGGAGCGTGCCTCGGCGCCTTGCTGGTGAGCACCCTTCTGATTCCACTCGTCGGAGTAATATCGGTTTGCCTGATTGTGGCAGGATTGAATATCCTCAGCGGAACAATTGTTCTCGTGAAAGGAAAGACCTGATTGCTGAAAGGTCGTCGCGATGGCAAAAAAAACCGTGAACTACTATCTCGTCAAGATTGTTAGAATCACTGGTTGGATTTTGTTCTTGATTATGGTTTTGTTCATCACAACCGGGTTTGCCCTTTGCGGCAAGTATGGCTTTGGCAAAATCATCAGCACACAGGCTGCTCTTAGGATTCACAAAATCTTTGACATGCCGTTGATTGTCTTTTTCCTCGCGCATTCCCTGGTTGCTATTTATCTTGCTTTTCGGAGATGGGGATGGATCAAGAAACGAAAGACAGCGTAAACGCCCCCCGCGCAGACCGCGATTCAGCTTCGCTATCGGACAAGCGGCTCACTCGCCGGCAGGCCATCAAGTATGGCGCCATTGGCGCCGCCGCTGTTGCGGGCGTGGGCTCCATGGCGTACTACGTCCTGCGTTCCGCCCAGAGGGAACGAACCGCCAGTATCTTCAAAAACGACGCCCCCAGGGGCGAGCTCTGGAAACTCTGGAAACGGCGCGGGTGGGTCAAAGAGGCTTCCCATTATCTCCAACTCGGCCGCAACGTCCAATGCCACGTCTGCCCCAACGAGTGTCTCCTCGAGCCCGAGGACCGCAGTTGCTGCCGCAACAAGGTCAACAAAGATGGCAAACTCTACACCCTTGCCTATGCAAACCCGTGCTCCTTCCACGTTGACCCCATCGAGAAGAAGCCCCTATTCCATTTCCTTCCTGGCACCGGCGTCTTCTCCATCGCTACCTCCGGATGCAGCTTCCGTTGCCTTAACTGCCAGAATTGGGAAATCTCCCAGAAAAAGCCGGAGGAGACCAAGGACCCTCACGGCGATGAACTGAAGTTCGACCCCAAACGAATGGACTCCCTCACCATGCAGGACGTGGCTCGTCTCAGCATGTTCCCCGAAGACGTGGCCGAACTCGCTCAATTCTCTCGTTCCCAGTCCATCGCCTACACGTACTCGGAGCCAACATCTTTTTACGAGTACATGCTCGACTGCTCGAAGCTCGCCCGCAGCAGAAACATCAAGAACGTCTGGGTCACCAACGGCTACATCCAAAGGGAAGCCCTTGACGAACTCTGCAACTATCTCGATGCTGCCAATGTGGACCTCAAGAGCTTCAGCGAGGACATCTACCAGACCCTCAACGCGGGCAAGCTCAAACCCATCCTCGACACGCTCAAAACGCTGAAGGAGAGAGGCGTCTGGTTCGAGGTGACCAATCTTGTCGTGCCTACCTATACCGACAAACTCGGCATGATTCAGCGGATGTGCGACTGGCTCATAGAAAACATCGGGCCCGATTATCCCCTGCACTTCTCTCGTTTCCATCCCCAGCACAAACTCGAGCATCTCCCCATGACCCCCGCGGGAATCCTCACAGACGCGCGGTCCATCGCCCTGGAAACCGGATTGCACTACGTTTACATCGGCAACGTACGCGGCGTGCCGGAGGGAGAGACCACCTTCTGCCCCAATTGCAGAAAACCCGTTGTCGAACGCACCATTTTCTTCGTCCGCAGTCTCAACCTCGAGGGCGGAAAGTGCAAGTCGTGCGGCACGAAAATCGCCGGCGTCTGGTCCATTTAGCAGCATTGTCGCGCCCTTCTGCCTGAACCCGCGTACACCGCCGGCATCTTGTCCCCCGCCAGGGCGGGGCGGCGTTACGTGTAGGAGCTTTACCTCTTAAATACGGCTGCGGGGACATCGCAGTTGACATCGCTCAAGAGTTCGGCATAATGAGAAGCGCACGGGCAATTGAGCGCATTTTGGAAGAAAGACTCCGGCGTTCGGGGAGCTCAGATGATAGAGGAGATACATGCCGGAACTTCGATACCATCATGTTGGCATTCCAACCGATAAACCTTTGCCGCAAGAGGGCCTATTCCTGGGGTGAAGGCGAAGGGAGTCAGGAGAAATGGGACTGACAAAAGTCACAACAAAACTCACGGGTCTGCAGGGCCCCGGCGCAAGCTATGAAGCCCTTTTCTTGGTAAATACGGGGGCTACCGACTCGTTCGCTCCTGGCGACGAGTTGGAGAGAATCGGGCTCGCCAAGGAGGGGAAGATGTCCTATGAACTCGCCGATGGAACGGTAAAGGAATACCCGTACGGTTTGGTTCGAATCGAGTTCATGGGAGAGATCACGGCAGGGCGCGTAATCTTCGGGGAACCTGGATGCGAGCCAATTCTCGGCGTGACGGCATTAGAGTCGGTTGGGATCATGGTTGACCCGGTCACCAGGACCCTCAAGCGGCTGCCGGCGATACCGCTGAAATAGTGTGGGAACGCTCGACGCACCACCCTATCCGCACCGTGCGCACGCCGCATCGCTTGGCCGCGAAAGTGGCAACCTGAACGGCTATGAGCTATCATCGGAGCGAAGATGTCCAAACGAAGGGAGATAGTTGACAGTCGAGGTAGAGTCTGGGCTATTGCCAAGGTCGCCTGGAAGGAAGCGGAAGAGGAGGACTTTCGGTTCTGGTATGAGGGGCTAACCCCTGAGCAACGTGTGGAGGCGGTCGGCGAGGCCCTCGAAGGATGCCTGAAGACGCGAGGCATTGATGCCATCCCACGATTACGAAGAATTCATCGCCGCATCAAATGCCCGTGGGGTTCGCTATCTCGTGACCGGCGCGCACGCGGTCGCTTTCCACGCTCGTCCGCGCGCCACCAAAGACCTTGACCTCTCACTGGCCCGTTCACCGGCAAACGCGCCGCGAGATGGCGATTCAACTCCTCCTACTTCGAGGATAGCGTGATCAGACGCTTAGCCCCGTGTGCAGTTGCCCGGCCATCATCCCTTCAGACCGGTCACGACGATTCCCCGAATAAAGGCTCGCTGGGCGATGAAGAAAATGATGAGGCTCGGCACGATCATCATGACCGATGCCGCCATAAGGAGGTGAACATCGGCATAGCCGTACATCGTCTTGAAGCTATCGAGGGCGAGGGCGAGCGTCCGCTTCTCGTCGGAATTGATGTAGATGAGGGGACCGAGAAAATCGTTCCAGGTCCAGATAAACGTGAAAACCGCAGTCGTTACCACCGCCGGTTTCGCCAGGGGCAACATCACGTGCCAGAACGTCGCCAGAGGCCCGCACCCGTCAATCCGGGCCGCATCTTCCAGCTCCAACGGAATTGTCAGGAAAAACTGCCGGAACAGGAAAACGAAAAATGCGTTCGTCGCCAGAAACGCTGGAACCGTCAGCGGCTTAAATGAATCGAGCCAGCCCAGCCGCACAAAAAGGATGAATCTTGGAATCATCGTAATTTGCGCCGGGACCATCATCGTGGACAGCAGCACAAGGAACAAAAGCCCCCGACCGCGAAACCGTATTCTGGCAAACGCGTACCCAACCACCGCGCACGAAAGCACCTGCCCCAGGATACAGCACACCGTGATGAACAGCGTGTTCACGAAATACCTATGGAACGGCTCCTTTTTCAAAACCTCCGCGTAATTCTCCGGGTGCGGGTCGAAACGCCGGACTGTCCGCACGAGGTGCGGCGAAACCTCTTTCACCTCCCCGGTAGCGATGGCCCGGACCTTTGACAGCCCGTCGCCCACGCCCTCTGCGATCACGTTCACATGTTCCTGTTTGCCATCAATCAGCGCGAACGACTCCTTCGATTGCGGAATCCAGCGCGGCGGTGACTCATCAATGAGGTCTCCGCTTTTCATCGAACTGGAGAACATCCACAAGAAAGGCAAAAGAATCGGCACGCATCCTGCCAGGATAACCACGCAAAGCGTGGCTCGCCGCACCTTCCTGCCAAAAATCGGTCTCGACCGTGCCGTCATTTGCCGCGCTCCCTCAACCCTTCGTAGTGAACCCACATCGGCGACGATTTGAAGATGAGCAGCGTGAAGAAAAAGATGATGACGAACAGAATCCACGCCATCGCACACCCGTAGCCGAGCTGAAATTCCTCAAATGCTTTCCGGTAAAGGTAGAGGACGTAAAAGAGCGCGGAATCGTTCGGTCCCCCTCCCCCTCCGTACATCACATACGCCTGCGAAAAGACCTGGAACGACCCGATAATCCCCATGACGATGTTGAAGAACAGCACCGGCGTGATCATGGGAAGCGTCACATGCCGGAACTTCCGCCATGCTCCCGCTCCGTCAATTTCCGCCGCCTCGTACAGTGCAGTCGGGATACCCTGAAGCCCCGCCAAGTAAAGAATCATGCTCCCACCCACCGCCCACAGGCTCATGCTCACCAACAACGGCACCGCCCAGTGAGGACTGTTCAGCCAGTTGGGCGTTCGCGCAATACCCATGCTCCCCAGCACATGGTTCACAAGCCCCGAACTTGGATTGAACAGATACCACCACAGGACTGTCACCGCCACAATTGGCAATACTGCCGGCATGTAATAGATTGTCCGGAACAAGTGAATCCCCCGAGCCTTCACATTCATCAATAACGCCAGCGCAAGACTCCCGCATACCCCCAGAGGTACGCTCAGCGCGGTGTAATACGCTGTCACCTGAAGCGAGCGATAGAAAAGATGATCCCGCCCTGAAACAAGGTTCTCGTAGTTCTCGAACCCGACGAATTGAGCCGTTCGCAACGACGACAGTGATTGCCAGTTACACAAACTCAGCACCGCCGAGAACAGAATTGGGCCCGCCGTCAGACAGACAAACCCAATCACCCACGGCGAAATCAGCAGATACCCCCACCGCTCCTCCTTTCTCCCCAACGGGCCCATTGGCGACCTTTTTGCCCCGAGCCTTCGCCGCACGAAGAACATGATGATTATCGTCGCCACCCCCACGGCAACAGGCAGCTTCAGCCATTCAAAAAACGGCGTCCTTGTTACCTCCTTCCTCGCTTCCGACAGGATGCGATTGCCAATGCGGTCAATGAGCTGGCAGCTTTGCTCGGGAGTGTGCAACCCATCGTTTAGCAGATTGTTGAACTCCTTGTTGATTTCGTAATAGACGTCCTTCCAGCGCGTCGTGGAGAATGCCGGGAGAAACGCGTAGCCGTTTGCCACATCGTGCAGCAAGGCGTCATCGCTCTCCGGTTTTGTGTTCGGGTCCTTGAACAACTCAGACTCCGCGATGGACTGACGGCACGGAATGAACAGGCTGGACTTCGCCAGAATCCTCGCGCCTTCGCCTGCTGTCAAGAAACGGAGCAACCGATAGGCTTCTTTCGGATGCTTGGATTGCGTCGAAATTGCGTAGGCGTACGGGAACACGATCCCCGCGCGGATTCCGGTGGGCCCCTTCGGAAGCGGCGCCACGTCCCAGTCGAATTGAGTGATTTTTCGAAAATCCGGCACAGAAAAAACGCCCCATGGCCCGTACATCGCCACTTTCCCCTGATGGAACAGACGCGTCGGATTCTGCCCCGGGGCCGTCAGGACGGTCGGAGCCGCATTGTCCTTGAACTTCAAATCGTAGAGAAAGCGGAGCGCCCCGACCGTCCGCTCGTCACCCATCACTGTTCGTTCGCCGTCCTCGGAAAGAATGCTCCCCCCGTTTTGCCGGATGAACGTCTCGACGCCATGTTGCCACCAGGCAAAATAAATCCCGAACTCATCTATCTTGCCGTCGCCATCAGTGTCGTGGGTCAACTCAATTGCCTTTTGCCGATAATCATTCCAATCCCAATTGCCGTCGGCGGGGGGGTAGGGGACGCCGCACTTGTCGAACAGGTCCTTGTTGTAAAACACGACGAACGGCGTGTAGTGACATGGCAGCGCGTAAATGCGGCCATCGCGAGTGAACGGTTTCAGCATCTCGGGGTAATAGTCGTCGAGATTCAGTCCGCCGTCCTCGGAGATGAACCCCGTCAGATCGAGCATCGTCTCCCCCTCAAAGTAATAAGGCGCCTCGTCAAATTTCACGTACAGGATGTCCGGGGCGACCCCTCCCGCAATCATCGCGTCCACTTTTCGCTCGACGCTCGTCCGGATGACATTCAAGTACAGGTCGGGATTGAGCTCCTCGAATTTCTTCTTCAGCGACTCGGCGACGATGCGGTCTCTCTCGAACCCCATGTGGACCATCGTGAGAGCCGTTCTCCCCGGACCCGCCAGGTCGCTTGCGTCTTCAAGCAGGAAGTAGAGTACGACTGCTGCGACGGCCAATCCAACAAGCGAGCATTTTGCCCAGGCGTTCAAGGCGGATTCCTCTGCCGGTCTCTCTGTTTTTCGTGCCACTCTGGGGAGAGTATACATTGAATATGGCCGCCTGCACAAATAAGGGAACCACGAAGGGTGTGGCTACAGATAAGTGGTGACGGTGCAGGCCGGGCCCCCCACGGGAGCCAGGCCATGGAAGTGCTGCCATAAGTCGTCGTACCGCTGGCATCCTGCCGGCTGTCTGGGGGGCATCTTGCCCCCCTTGGGGTGCTCCGAGGTCGAGCGAGTGGCTGTGGCCGCCCGCTTCTGAGGGCGAGACGCCCTCAGGACAGCCGCCGAGACGGCGCCGTTACCCTTCGCAATGTGCTTCACTGAGGTGGCAACGACCCACTCAAATGTAGCCAGACCCACCACGAAGGCATGAGGACGCCGTGGAAGCGAAAGTCTGGGGTGCTTCGTGCCTTTGTGTCTCTGTGGTGACCGCTTCTTCATTCACTCTGTGCCCTCTGCGATCGTTGCGCTGAGTCCTGCCCTGCAGCCGAGGAATTACCGTTAGTTTTCTTCTTGTCTTGATTTCGGGGGCGGGAACCGTTTATATTATAGGCATCGGTAACCGAAACAACGTGACGAAGGAGCGTAGCATCATGCCAAACCTTGGCGAATTCGTCCTCCACGTCCTCAGGAAACAAGACAAATCCCTGAGAGCACTGGCGCGGGAGACGGGAGTGAGCAACTCCTATCTATCGCAACTGACCCGAGGGCTATTTGTTCCCAGCCCCGACGTTCTCGTCAGGCTGGCCCCTCACATGGGTGTCACCCCGAGAGAGCTTTTTGAGGCGGCCGGATGGCTGGAGCCAGCGGCCCCCAGCAAGGCTGGTCCGGTGAAGAAAAAGGCGTAGGGTCGTCTCTCAAAAGCACGAGCATCGCCGCCCGGCGCGACCTGGCCCGCCCCGTTCAGAAAACTCACCTCGGTTGGGCTTTCCTCGCGGAGAGAAGGGGGTGTTTGTGCGCTGCGACAAAGCCGACGGAGAAGCAATCTCTTTATGTTCTGTCGGTGCGCTGGAAAGGGTCGCCGCGCCGTCTCACCGACAGCAATCGGTGGAAACGCTCCTCTTTTGAGACCCGTCAAAAAAACTTCGGGGCTTTTTCCATCCACGGCAGGCGCCGAGGCGGGCGAGCAGATTGTGATGCAGGCATCATTCCTGCGCCCGAGCTGCACGCGGGACGCGTGCATCACAAAGCGAGTTCCGCCATGCCTGGCTTCTCGAGATACGACTGCGGCGCAAAAAAACGCTCCTCCGGAGGGCGTCTCCGCAGGAGCGGGCGAATGAGAAAAGCTGGGGGTTATTTCTTTTTCGCTTGTTTTTTGGGCTTGCCGCCGCGGGCCATCTTCGCTCTCGAAATGTCGCCGTCCTTGTCAACGAAGTACAGGTACCCGGGCTCCTTCTTCACCCCCATTTTCGCGACTTTTTGAGCCACCTGTTGTCACCCCCTTTCCCAACTGACAGTTGATGTTGAAACAACCGCTGCACAGAAAACCAAAATCAAGTTAGCATCCTCGACGAGAGATTGTCAAGTCTCCCGCGAACTTTTTTCCGTCCGGAATCACACACGCTCCCAACACTCCAGACGCAGCCTGCGGGAACAGACCGCCCGGCGGCGGTTATCCGTGGTGTTCCAGAAACCACCGAACCGTCCGTTCGATTCCTTCCTCGATGGGCACGGCAGGCTCGCATCCCAGCAACCTCTTCCCCTTTTCCACGCTGGCGTAAGTGATCGGAACGTCCCCCATCTGGGCTGGAAAAACCTTGACTGTTGCCTTCTTGCCCAGGCAACTCTCGATAAGGCGTATCAACTCCAAAAGCGCCGTCGTTCTCGAGCCCCCTAAGTTGACGATCTCGAACCCGCAGGGGCATTCTATAGCTGCCGTGACTCCCTCAACGATGTCGTCAACGTACGTGTAGTCCCGTCGCGAGCTCCCGTCCCCGTAAACCGGCGCCTCCTCGCCCGAGTGGATGAGGCGGATGAACTTGTGAATCGCCATTTCCGGCCTCTGGCGCGGCCCGTACACGGTGAAGAACCGAAGGCACACCATCGGAATCTCGTACAAGTGATGATACGTATGACACAAAGCCTCTCCCGCGAGCTTTGTCGCCCCGTACGGCGAAGCTGTTCGCCCGACCGTGGCGTCCTCGCAGAACGGCACTGTCTCATTGAGCCCGTACACCGACGAAGAAGACCCAAACACAAACTTCTTCAACCCCGCTTCCCGGCAATGCTCTAACAGGTTAGTTGTCCCCAGGACATTCACGTCGTTGTAAAGCTGAGGGTCCTCCACCGACGGCCGCACCCCCGCCATAGCTGCGAGGTGCACGACAACATCTATGTCTCTGTCCCTGAAAAGGCTCGAGAGAACCGCCGCGTCCCGTATATCTCCCTCGACCAGGCGGAACTGCGAATAAGATAGAAACGGCTCGACGTTGCCCCTCTTTACGCGAGGGTCGTAAAAAGGATTGAAGTTATCCAGGCAGGTAACTCGGTTCCCCTCGCGGAGCAGCCGCTCCAATAAGTGCGAACCGATGAACCCCGCCCCACCTGTAACAAGGACGTGCGGTGCCCCCCGCCTTCTCACGCGGCGCCTTTCTTAATCTCGCGGCTCAGTCGGTCAACCAACGCCTCCGCGCGCGACACCGAGCTCCTCACCAGAAAACCCGGCAGCGACCAAACGGATGCCTTTCGAAGCTGCGCATCCTTTTTCCTCAATCTCCCCTCATCGTCCCCTGAGCGGACAAGGTAGTAATCGTCCTTCTCCTCGACGAACTCGAGTATCTCTCCCCTTTTCAGGGAACGGACCTGCTCTCTTCCCTTCCATATCGCCGTTTGTTTTGCTGTCACGTAAACATACTGCCCCGACGAAGGCGGAAGGTCCCCGGCGGCTGCGTGCCAGAGGTAAAACCCCAGGAAAAGGATGCCAGCAAAAAGAAGCAAGGCGACCAGGCAGCCCGCGATCCCCGCTCCCACGGACGTCCCATGCACCTTATGAACGCCGATGACCTGCAGAACGGCAATGCAGCACAAAGCCAGGATTGGGATTGCCGCAAGAAGAAACGACGGGAAGTCCCACACTTTTACGAGGTACCCGAGAGCCGGAAGGAGAACTAACAGCAATAACGGGGACAAGCCGAAAGCCACAACCTTGTGCGACGCCACCATGTCCTTCTTCCCACCGACAATCTTGAACCCCGCGTGCGACAGAATCCCGAACAGGTGTGCGAGAATCACCGCCACAATTGCCCCAGCCAGGCTCACCATAACCGTCCCGATCAGCACAAAAATCCAGATGACAACCGTCGCGCCGGCTGTATCCCTGCTCGTCAGAATCCCCATTTCCACAGTCGCGTTAAAGGAAATCGCCGAAGCCGTCTTCGCGTTGAACGCCACCAACGTCGCGACGCACCCTAACATCAGCACCAAAAGCAACGTCAACAAGAACGTATTCGCCTTGCGCGCTTCCCCTGCCACGCGAACCGCCGAGAAAAACCGAATCGGCGACACGACGATTCGCCCTAAGATCACTGCGAACTTCCCCTTCTCCGGGTCCCAGAACGGCCGCGATAACCTCGCCTCGATTTCCTTTTCCTGCTTTCGAACAGTGGTGTCTCTTTCGGCGACAAAGCTCTTCACCTTCCCGATCAGGTCCCTCACCTGCCTTCCTCTTTCCTTCCGCCGCCTGACTTGAAAATCCGACTGACCTTTCAAATGGCGAAGCGAAACAGCTTCATTGATGACCGAGGCGACCTCGTCCGCCAGCGAAAACCGCCCCTCCTCATACTCCACCACGGCGCCCGACTCCTGCATGATGGATGCTTGCAACCCGAGGAACTCACTTTCTTTCGTGGAACTGATGTCCTCGAATTCCTCCTCATTGAGGTACAGATTAAAGAACTGCTCCCACAGTGATGCGAAATGCTCGACCGCAGCAATCTGTTTTTCTCGCGAAGGTCTCATCTCTGTTCTTCCTTGTCTGCCCGCAGCCGCGCGCAGGGTTCACTATAGCGTTTCAGCGGCTTATGCGCGCCATTGCCGTGTCCCGGCGGGACGGCCAGGGATCGTCACCGCCTGCACTTCACTGCCTTGAGGTTAGTTTGCGAAGTCGAATTCTGGACAACTCCTTTGTCTCGAACCGAATGGAGCCGTCGCTTCGCAACACGTTGATTCCTTTTCCACGATGATTTCGCGGACTTCGGTCCCAGACAAGCGGCTGCGCCCGTTCCGCCTTGCCGGGCAGGCTCAGTCCGCCCTGGTAAAGGTAACTCGACCCCGGAGGAAACCCGCTGCCCTGAAATCCTCCCGGGCCGCCCGCCTCGTC
>JAUYEE010000141.1 GCA_030691545.1 bacterium
GTCGCCCGCATCCACTCCAGCCCGGTCAACCCTCTCTCTCGGCCCTTCATGGAATCGCAGTTGCCGGACCTGCTCCTTCAGGACATCAGCTTCTTGGGGATGCACATGGGCCCTGATGTCGAATCCTACGCTCCCCCCACCGGAATCGAGGTAAAAGATTTAGCCGACTGGCATTCCGTCATCAACTGGTGGTTCAACAAATATGCCGATTACGCCGTCGCCGTGAAGTCCCAGGCAGCGTACCGGCGAGACCTCGACTATGAAGATGTCCCTGCCGAGAAAGCCGCGCCGGTCTTCAAGCGACAGCTCAGCGGCGAATCACTCTCAAACGAAGACCGCAAGCTCGTCGAGGACCACCTCTTCTGGTACTGTGTCCGCAAAGCTACCGAGAAGAATCTCCCCGTCAAACTTCACACCGGTTACTACGCCGGTCAGAATTACATGCCCCTCGGCCGCCTGGCAAATAACCCGGCCTCCGTGTCGGACCTCCTCCGCCGCGCTCCCGACGCCACCTTTGTCCTCATGCACATCTGCTACCCCTATTACGAGGACCTCATCTCCCTCGCGAAGCACTACACGAACGCCTGCATTGACATGTGCTGGGCGTGGATCATCAACCCCGCGGCGAGCGTGCAGTTCCTCAAGCATTACCTCGTCACCGCCCCCGCAAACAAAGTGCTCAGCTTCGGCGGGGACTACATCCCCGTCGAGCCGGTCGTCGGCCACGCCGCCATCGCCCGGAGAGGAATCGCCCGCGCACTCCTGGAACTCGTGGACGAAGGATGGCTGACTCCATCCGCTGCCATCGAGCTGATCGAGCCGATCATGTGCGGCAACGGCAAACGCATCTTCCACCTCGACGAGAAGACCGCCCGCTGCAAATCCGCCCCGTGGATACAAGGCTGAGCGATGAACAAGGTGATCTGTTGTTCTTGCACAAGAGGAGGAACTGAAACGATCCTTTGTGCTCCGTGCTATGGCGATGACGGCCGCCGGATAAGAAAAGGTCTCTCACGGGAGAAGGCTCTATGGATCACTTTGGATAACGTAGGCGAAAAGGACGTGAAACCCGGGCCCGGCAGGGAACCGCTCAGACGGGGCTGGCGTTACAAAAGTGAGTGGAAAGGCGGGTTTAGCGACAGGGAACCCATCCCGCGAGTGAGTCTTACACTATGGAGTTTCAACAGTTGAGTCACCAACCGACAGGTCATGGGAGTCCATGGATGAAAGAGGACTGTCATGAGATGGGTGCAGACGAGCCTCCAGGTACTGGAATACGTACTGTCTTTCGGGGGGCTCCTGGTCACATACCTTCTTGCCAAGAGGAAAAGGGGTGGCTGGGTGCTGGAGGCGGTCTTTTGTTTTCTGTGGGTTGTGTGGGCGGCTTACTATAGCAGATGGGGAATGGGGATAACCTCGGTGGTTTACACGATACTGGCGGTACATGGGTGGAGGAACTGGCGATAACAATCGGGCTGGGGAAGATTAGAGAGGCGTGACGGGTTCAGTCGCAAAGAAGAGAAATTTCAGGGCGCCGTGACAGGCGCTCGCACAGTGATGCAAACACGAGGCGGGGTGCGCTGGGTACGGCTCGTGCATTCTTTCAGCTTTTCGTTCCCCCCTTCTCGACGGCCACTCAGTACGTTTCCATGGTTGCCGAACCAGCGGCAATCCTTGTCATAGAGGGGGGGATCTCTACTCTCTCACCCGTTCCTACTCGGAGCGTACTCTGAAGTAACGGCTGCCGAGGCCCGAGATTTCCTCGCCTGCCCAGACGGTCTCGGTCGTGGGCCAGGTCCCGGTAGCGGCCTGCCATGGCCCCACGAGGAGGTCGTTGGCCCACTGCACAGTGTACTGGCCGCTACCGAAGGCATCCCAGGTCAGCGACACGCTGTTTCCGACTCGCTCGATGACGGGCCTCGGCGGGGGCAAGGCGCCGCTCCTCCAGCGGTTGACCACGGCGTTGATCCAGGAGTAGTACAAGCGCTGGGGTTTGCCAGTGTGGGATTGGCTGAAGGTGTCGGTTCCTCCGCAGAGGATGACGGTCGTGCGTTGATTGAGCCACGGTTCGGGGTGATCCTCCTCGCCCGCGTTCCTGCCCAATTCGCCGGGATCGGTCGTGTCGAGGGTGTTGTCTGGAAAGCCCCCTACGGGAAACCAGGTGTATTGCGAGTCGAGCACCGCGTCATTCCCCGTCCAGGCGATGGCGTTGTGCCAGTCAAAAGCGCAGACGTTCGTCAGGGGATAATCCTGAAACGTGTCGGTGCCGGTCGGGTCGTACTCGTGCAGCCAATCTTCGCGTAACCACCTCGCGAATTCGCGGCAGTTGTTCGCCTCTTCGTCCGACAAATAGCACATGGGCGGAGCCTGCATAGCGATGAACAGGAGGTCGGGATGCCCCGCAAAAATGTTCAGCATCCCCCTGTACGCGACCTTCAACTGAGCGAGAGAGGAATCGGCGCCCCACCAGTCGCCATGACTCCAGTGAGTGTCCGTGTACCCGTCGTCCACGGACTCGCCGGAGTTGAGATACACGAAATTGTTGATTCCATTGTCGGAGTGAGGAGTCCCAGCGATGACGTTCCCCTGCGCATCGTAAACCGTGTCGTAATCCGAGACAGCCGACCCGGGATAGCAGGGCTTGAACATGATGATGTCCATCCTGTCGGCTCGAAATTCGTACCACGTCAGCATGAAGCTGTTCGCCGTGATTTCCTGCGTGGGAGTGACACCGGGGCCTGCGTAGCGGTAGTACTTGTCGCCGATCTTCACACCCAGCTCCCGCTGGAAACGCTTGTACCAATGGCGGTAATCGGTGAAGTTGTTCTCGTAAACGTACTGCTCGCTGATTCGGGAGTGAAGCGTGTAGCCGAGATTCTGCAGCGTCGCCTGGAGACCATCGTCCAGCAAATTGCCTCCAGAGGAGTGATGGAAGAAGTTGAAAACGAGGTCGCCGACATTGTCGGGCGTGCTGAAATCGTATTCGTCAAATTCAGCATGCAGAAAAGGAGCCACTGTGCACAGAAAAATGCACGCAATGAGCAGGCGTCTGATTGTCATCATGTTCTCCTCACGCTGGTCCAGCAGGTCCGAACAGTCCAAGAATCTGTGCGAGAGTGTCCGAGCCAGCGACGGCTCAGACACCTCCCAACCGGGTTATGTCAGCTTCCAGGGTTCGCGGTACTTGTAGTGAAGGAGGTTATTGGCTTCCTCGTTGTTCGTGATGCGCTCGCGCTTCCAGTCCCAGTCAATGCGGGATCGTGTCGCCAGGGAGATGTTGCCTAAAAGGCTGAACGTCGTCGAGCGATGTCCGTCCTCGATGTCCGCGTTGCAGGGTTTGCGGCTTCTCATGCAATCGAGGAAATTCCTGATGTGGGCATCGGTTGAATCGCCGTCGGGCCCTTTTCCCTCCATCGGCTGCATGCGCAGTCCGCTTTCGACGAACTGCCCGCCCTTCTCCGGAATGATCTTGAATCCGTTCTCGCTGCAATTCAATGTCCCCTGTGTTCCGCGAAGCTCGACCTCGCCCCATGCGAGAGCGGGATTGCCGCTGGCTTGGTACTGTCCGAAAACCATCAGCATTCCCGACGGCAACTCGTATGTCACCTCCAGTGTGTCGGGGATCGTCCTCGCGTCCTTCACCGCGTACTTGCCCCCGAGAGAGCAGACCGACGAAGGCGCAACTTCCCCGACTACCCAGCGCATGGCGTCGAGATAGTGCACGCCCCAGTTGCCGAGTTGCGACGAGTAAAGGTCCCACCAGCGAAACTTGTACGGGTGGATATTCACATTGAACGGACGCTCCGGGCGAGGGCCGAGCCACATCTCCCAGTCGAGTTCGTCCGGCGGCTCAGCGTCCGGCGCAATCCCGATGCCCGTCGGGTACATGTTGCTCAGACGGTAGGCTCGGCCGACGGTGACTTTGCCGATTTTCCCGCCGCGCACCATCTCAACCAATCGCTGGTAAAGGTCCGACGAGCGGCGCTGCGTCCCCACCTGGCAGACGCGGTTGCTCCTGCGCACCGCCTCGACCATCTTTCGTCCTTCCACGACCGTGATCGAGAGCGGCTTCTCGACGTAAACGTCCTTCCCGGCATCGCAAGCCATTATGGTCTGAATCGCGTGCCAGTGGTCCGGCGTGGCGATGACCACGGCATCCATGTCCTTTTTCTCGAGCATCTTTCGGAAGTCCGTGAATTTCTCGCACTGAAGGCGCGTCGCCTTCTCCTGCTTGAGCATCGTCGGCTCGTCCACGTCGCACAAAGCCACCACTTCAACATTGGCATCCTTGAGCCGAAGGGTGCTTCGCAGCAACTGCCCGCCTCGATTCGCCACGCCGATGAATCCCAGCCGAATCTTGTCATTGGCGCCGAGAGCTTCTGCCGACGCCCGAAGTCCCAGCGACAGTGCCGTCGCCCCCATGGCCGAGTTCCTCAAAAAACTTCGCCGGGTCATTTTTCTTTCAGAAGTCATCTGTGTTTCCTCCGTGGTTCAAGCGGTGCGAGTTTTCGATCGCGCGTTTTCCAGAATACCTCACTTGTCAGCTTTCTTCCATTCGAGTGCGTCTTTTCCAGCGATTCCGAAGGTTTTGATTTGGAAGGGTCGGACGGGGAGAGAATTGGTGGGTGTAAGGGCAGTACGCAGGCAGGGATGAGGGTTGGAGCAATTCAGGAGAGGAGATTCTGGGCT
>JAUYEE010000145.1 GCA_030691545.1 bacterium
CATTTTCCTCTCGTTAAATACATGCCTACTGAATACCACGACTCCTGGGGAATGTCAAGCAAATAGTTATAAACATCTCGGTTATATTACATGCCTACATAAACAACCCGAAAAAGCCCCCTAACTTCCCTCATCCCAATGAATTACCAACACATCACCGGGGTGAACTTCCGTTGAAGGACGGGGAAACGCAACGCCAGAAAACCCCAGCATCCCCCATCGGAATGGCGATGAGCAAGCGAGTCCGTGTTCCCCTTCCATCCGGCGTTCTGGAACAAAACCAAGATTCAGACCTGAATCGCACGCTTTTTCGACTGTACGTCTGTACCCTGAACCAAAGACCAGAAACGCTTCTAAACTCGACGAAGATCCCAAGACTTCATTTCGGCCACCGTTGGCTCTTTCCGAGCACCCGTTCTCTCGGTATGCTTGAAACGTGGCGCCTGACGCCAAAGACGCCCCGTGGGTCGGACATAGTTGCCTTTCTGAGCAGTCGTTCGCGGTGCATACGCACTCTTTCCAAACTGACCGATTGGAAACCAAAGCATGAGTCTCTCTTCTCAGCGCGGATGCGATTTGCGACAAGGGATAACAATGGCATGGAAGAATCGAGTACCCCAAGACATCGCACGTCTACGGGCAGGACTACGCGCTATCGTATTATCGGAAGATATCGGATCCGGTGCCGGGATTCCTCAACAACCACAACAGCTCCCGTCTCAAGCGCGCTCATTGACTCCTCAAGCACAACGGATAGACGAGCAATCACGTGATCGCTGCGGGTGTTGTGCAATCTGAACACAACGACGCTGGCCTTCCCTCCCCCTGAGAGAGCCGCGATTTCCCCGAAATCGAGATCAAAGGTTAAAATCACTCGCCGTTCGGCAATCCCTTTGTCAAAGATTTCTCCGTTTGGCAAGCGCTGGAGCCCTTCTTCAGACAGGTGCGTTGCATCGTGCCCATTGTCCTTCAGCCATCCAACGACCCGCGCCCCAATGCCCACGTCAGCGAGAAATCTCATCCTTTTCCCCTATACGGTATGGACCTCTTCTTTGGTCAACCACGCAGCATATTCGATCGCCTGCTGAATGTCTTCTCGCTCGAGGTCAGGATAGTCCTCCAGAATCTCTTCAAAAGTCGCTCCGTGGGCAATCTGACCCACGATAACAGACACAGGGATCCGCATGCCTCGAATGCACGCCCTGCCTCCCATGATCTGAGCATCAAACGTAATCCGGTCGAACATGACTTGTACCTCCTTGCCAAATGTGCAATCGGCTCATTCTTTCGATTTTGGGCAAAGCGTAGTCCGTCTCCTTCGCGGGGCGCCAAGTCCGCCAATGCCGATTCCATCGTGCATTAGCATATCAGGAGGCAGCGGTCAGCCGCAACGTGAAAGAAAACGAAGGATCTTGGAAAGGATCGCCCTCCAGAAGGTTAGATGTCCCCCGCGCGGCCGCGCTTCATGAAAACCTCGGTTGCTTGGTTTTTCCGCCACGATGCCTCAATCAAGGCTGATCCTGTTGACGGCGTTCGCCAGTTCCATGTTGTGGCTGTGGAGATACCTCGATGTCGTGGCGATGTTCTTGTGATTCATCAAGACCTGAATCGTCCTGAGGTTCTCGCCGTTGGTCAACAGAGTCGTCGCGAAAGTGTGACGAAGCATGTGAGGACCGATGCGGTCTTTGCTGATCTTGGCTTTCCGGCAGTAGCCCTTGATCATCTTCCAGACGGCGCTCGTGGACATGCGAGTATCGTGAGTCGAGATGAACAGCGCCCGGGTCCGGGTTCTCCGTTTACGGACGCGCATGTACCTCCTCAGAGACGACATAAGGCTCTCACTGACCGGGAGCGTCTGTTGTTCGCCGCCTTTTCTGTGCAGTCTCACGGTCTTGTTTTTCAGAGACAGGTCACCCACATCCGCATTGGTCAGTTCGCTCACCCGCGCTCCTGTCGAGAGGATCATCGAGACGATGGAGGAGTCCCGGAGGCGAAAGAACTCGGAACGCCTCCTCTCAATCACCTGGAGGAGCCTTTTGTATTCCTCGACCGTCAAGAACGATGGCTCACTTCCTCGCCCTCGCGACGTCGAGATCATGACCGCTGGGTCGTTCCGGACCAACCCCACACGATAGGCAAACTTGAAGAACGACCGGATGGTCGAAAGCCTTCGCCCTCGCGAGGAAGCCGAGTTCCTCTTCTTATATCCCTTCTCGGCGAGGAACGCCAGAAACTCCCGAACCATCGCCTCTGTGACATCCCCTGGCAGCATTCCCCTTCCGTGGCGACTCTCAAGGAACTCAATGAACTTCAGCATGTCGTCCGCGTACGCTTTGACCGTCGCCTCCGTCGCATTCCGCTCCTTTTTCCAAATAGGCAAGAAACCGTTTCAGCACTTTCCTCATGGTTGACCCTCCTTTCCTCTCAGCCCGGCCGCGCGGGGCCGCACATTCTACACGAATGCGTGAGAAATCGGGATGCGGAGTTGGAGCACAGACCTGAAGTGGACAATGCGGGCGTCTCACATCTCGACCAACAGGTTTCAGTTCCGGGCCTTTCTACCCGCGACAGGAACAAAGGGCATATCCGAAAAGAGTCCGTCACATCAATGCCCGGGAGTGAGCCTGTCGGTCACGTCACCCACAGAAAGACGAGCGGATGCACCCCGCCGCCGTTGCGGGTTGCACTAGCTTTGTGTTGCACTTTTCACGAGCAATCATCGTTATCTTGGGAACGTATGCACCGTGCGCCTGGAAAAAGGCGAGGGACACATTGGTTGAAAACGACGGCGTGAAAAGGACGTCGAGCGTGGTGGCGTCTGCAAATGATAGAAAGCTCGACCTCACCTCCGGTCGTGAGCCAATCATAGATCATGCTCCACTCCCCTTCCATGTGAAGCCGTGGCTTTCAAGCGGGGCGCTCCGGCCTTTGTCCACTAAGCGGAATCCCGATATGCCGAATTCCCCAGGTGTCGAGGACAGTGGCGGAAATGCGTTTCGCGGGTTTGTAATCGGCGATGTGAGCGTCGGTTAGGAAGGCTCCGGGGGTTGCGGATCCGGGGATCGGGTTTTTGGTCGTTCGAGGACACATTTTATCGCCCAGCAATTCGCGGTCCTCAAGCACCAAATGCGATCTGCTTTCGTGGTTTCTGGTAAAAGTGCACGCCCCAAAACCCGGGGTTGCACCTGTCCTTAATACGCCACCTTTTCAACCGGAGACGTACGATACAAGTGCCCGGCGCTAATCACTCGATTCCGATTCTGTAGAACTTGCGGTCAGATGACGTGTCGGGGTCGCTCCAGGTAGTTGATTCGCCATGAGAAGGTACATTTGCCTCGACATTCCATAACCCGGTCAGCAAATCAACGCACGAATGAACAGTGTAGCTATCGCCAGGACGACTCTTCCATGTCAGCTCAGCTCCGTGATTCTCTAGAATCTCTCTGACCTCGAAAGGAAAAGAATCGAACTCATACGCCCCCATGTCTGCTGTCCAGGAATCCTTCCCTTGCCAGATCCGCGGATTGCCATCGAGATCAACCGTCTGCCACATCCAGTCCTCGTTCCTGCCCGCGTCAACACACGGCGAATCAGGCGCCAGGTGATAATCGTTGTCGTCGTATGTCGGCGACATCTTATCGGGCCCATCGGGATCAACGAATCGGGGATCGTCAGCAGTGTTCCCTTCTCCCCCTCCTGTCGAATCCTGGATGCAGGAGTAAGTGATTTGAGGTGACTGATAAACCTGAGGGTAGGCGGGGGCTGCATTTTGCCAGATGACGCAATTCCGGATGAGGCTGTCGCACCAGGCCAGCCCGCCGCCGGTATTGCTCGCCGAGTTGCCGACGATTGTGTTGTTCCGCACTGCCCCGCCACACGAAGCTAAGGCACCGCCGCCCCAGCCGGCGGAGTTGCCGACGATCGCGTTGCTCTGGATGCCGCCTCCACACTGATACAGCCCACCGCCCCAGACTTTGGCCGAGTTCTCGGAGATTATGTTCCTTTCGATGCAGCCTTCGCAATAGGCCAACCCCGCCCCCGAGGAGGCCGAATTGGCGGAAATGGCATTGCTCTGGATCGTGCCATTGCACCGGCTCAGCCCCCCGCCGTGCCACGCGCAGGAATTGCCGCGAATCGTGTTGTTCCTGATTGTGCCTTCGCAGAAAGCGAGTCCGCCGCCTTCCCCGTGCGCGTGCGTCGCCGAGTTCGCAAGGATGGTGTTGCCCTGCATGATGCCTCCGCAATAGGCTAGCCCACCGCCGTAATCGGCCGAGTTGAAGGTGATGATGTTGTTCTCGATCGTAGCGTGAGTCTGATGATCGGAGTTCCCACCACAGATGCCGCCTCCATAGGTGGCATTACCGTTGGAGATAGTGAAGCCAGAGAGCACACATGTCTCATCTTCGCTGCCGGCGAAGGTCACAACGGAACCCCGCCCTGCGGCGGGGTTGCCACAGATGATGGTGCCGGAAACGACCGCGGGGGACAGCGGATCCGTGCTGCGAACCACGATGCTCTTACCGTTAAACTGTATGTTCTCGGTGTAACGGCCCTCCGCAACGATGACGGTCTCGCCGTCCGAGGCGGCGTCTATCCCTTCCTGAACCGTGCGCAGAGCGGTCTCCCACGAAGTCCCGTCGCCAGAGCTCAAGACCGAGCCGTCCACGTACAATGCGGCGATCCGGGGTTCCAGGAAGACGTACTCATACGATCCCATGTCAACCGTCGGAGGATAAGTCATAGGACAGATTCGGGGATTGTCATCGAGGTCAACCGCGCTCCCCATCCAGAAATCGTTCCTGCCAGCGTCAACGCATGGCGAGCCCGGCGAGAGACGGTAGTCATTATCGTCACAGGTTGCAGGATCATCGTCGGCGCCGTCCGCATCAGCGAATCGCGGGTCCGCCGCAACATTTCCTTCGCCGCCTCCGAGCCAGTCCTGGATGCAACTGTACGAAGGGACACTCGATTCGTAAAGCTGTTCTCCGGCCCTCGTCGTTACGGTGTTTCCCCAGATAACGCAGTTAGCGATTTTGCCGTTGCACTCAGAAATCCCGCCGCCGCTATTGCTGGCTGAGTTCCCCGTGATCGTGTTGTTTTCAATCTCGCCGTTGCACTCGTGCAAGCCCCCGCCCCTCAGGGCGCGGTTACCTGTGATAACGTTGTTCCGCATAATGGCGTCGCATAGGCTTAGCCCGCCGCCCTCGCCATACACTTGCCCCAACCACACGTAAGTTCCTGCAGCGACGTTGGCGGCAATGCGGTTACTCTCGATAATGCCGTCGCAATCATACAAACCGCCCCCGAACCCTCCGGCAGAATTGCCGGTGATTGTGTTGTTTTTGATGGCGCCGCTGCATTCGAAAAGCCCTCCGCCGCGACGAGTCGCCGAGTTTCCTGTAATCGTATTGTCCCGGATGACCCCGTCACACAAGTACAGGCCGCCGCCGTGCGTCGCCGCCGCGTTTCCAGTGATCGTGTTGTTCTGGATTGTCGCCCGCGTGCTCCTGTCCGGTGTCCCTCCTACGATTCCCCCGCCGGAATACGCATACCCGCCCGTTATGGTGAACCCCGAAAGGACGCAGGCTTGGCTTTCTCGCCCGCTGAAGCTCACGACTGACCCCGCTCCGTCGCCATCGAGCGCCGTGGCCTGCACCACCTCTGGGTTCTCGGGGTCCGAACTGCGCAAGATAACATCCGCCCCCGGAAAATGGAGGTTTTCGCGGTAGGTCCCGGGAGCGACAATGATCTCCTCTCCATTGACGGCAAGCAGCAGGGCCATCTGGATTCTCGGAATCCGCGAGGGAACGTACACTGTCCGCGGAGACGTCACTGCCGCCGGGTCAGTTCCGTCAAGCACCTCCATTCCATCGCGAAGGCCATCGCGATCGGTGTCCTCCGACACAGGGTCCGTTCCGGCAGCGGACTCGTCCTCGTCCGAGAGCAGGTCCCCGTCCGTGTCAACCGTGGCCCCGTGTTCGTAGCATCCCATGTCCACGCTTCCGCTGGCGACACGGCAGTTCCCCCGGAGGTCGCGTTGCGGCCAGGCAAACCAGTAGTAGTTGGACCCCGCATCTATGCACGCTGAGCTGTCTCCCAGAGCGTAATCGCCCGCAGCGGGGTCGGCGAACTGCGGGTCTTCCCCGATATTGCCTTCGCCATCGCCCTGCCAATCCTCGATGCACGAGAATACGGGCGCGGACGACTCGGCCAGTTGAGGGCCATCCGGGGCCGTGTTCCTCCAGACGATACAGTTAGCGATTGTCCCTGGACATTTGTACAATCCGCCACCTCGGTTTACGGCCCCGTTGCCCGTCACCGTATTGTTCTGGATAGGGCCTCTGCACAACGCCAGACCGCCGCCGCAATGTCCAGCCGTGTTTCCGACGATCAGGTTGTTCTGCATCATCGCGAAGCAGACCGCGAGCGCCCCGCCGTCACGCTCAGCAGTGTTTTTGGAGAAAACGTTACCCTCAATTGTGCCGTTGCACCCATAGGCCCCGGCTCCGTCGTACGTAGCCATGTTGCCGGTGATCGTGTTGTTCTTGATTGCCAGGTCGCAGAAGGATAGCCCGCCGCCGATCACAGCCGAGTTTCCGCTGATCACGTTGTTCTGGATCGTGGCAAAGCAATAGCTCAGTCCCCCGCCATGGTAGCTTGCCCAGTTCCCCTGAATGAGGTTGTCCAAGATCATCCCGTCGCAATAGGACAAGCCCCCTCCCTCGTTATTGCCCGCCGAGTTTCCGTTGATCGTATTGTTCCGGATCGTGCCGTCACAAAAGGCCAGTCCACCGCCCTCGCGGGCAGCCGAGTTTCTGGTGATCGTGTTATTCTCGACCGTGCCGTTACACCAATACAGCCCACCGCCGTAGAAGCTCGAGTTCTGCTCAATGGCGTTATTCTGGATCTCGCCGTTGCAAGAAGACAACCCGCCGCCATTTTCGTTGACCGAGTTTCCGGCGATCGTGTTGTTCTTGATCGTGCCGTGGCAGTTCTGCAAACCGCCGCCGCGCCGTTCCGCATGATTTCCGGAGATTGTGTTATTCTGGATGAGTCCATCACACAAGGCCACTCCGCCGCCATAGATTCCAGAATTGAGAGTAATGGTGTTATTCTGAATCGTCGCATGGGTGTTGCCCATGATGCTGTGCCCGCAGATTCCACCGCCGACGTTACTGCTGCCGTTCTGAAGCCTGAAACCCTGTAAAACACACGTCTCGTCCTCCGTTCCGTCAAAGGTCACTACCGATCCCGCATGACTGCCATCAATGATCGTCGCGTCAACAACATCGGGATCGAGGGGATCCGTGCTTGTGAGCGAGATGTTCTTGCCGTGGAAGTAAATGTTCTCTACGTATGTCCCCTCGGCGACGAGGACGGTGTCGCCCCTCGACGCCGCGTTTATCCCCTTCCGGATTGTCTTGAAGGCGCTTTGCCATGAAGCTCCATCACCGGAGGACGTGACCGAGGCGTCCACGTACCAGGCGAACGCAATGACCGAAGAACTGTCGCAGGGGTCCGTGCCCGCAGAAAGCTCATCCGAGTCGCTTTGGCCGTCGCCATCCGTGTCGGATAAGGTGGGATCGGTGCCATGCAGGAGCACCTCGTCCCCGTCCAACAGCCCATCGCCATCCGTGTCACTCGCAGCGGGATTTGTGCTGTAATGCAGATATTCCTCGATGTTCGTCAGCCCATCACCGTCCAAATCGCCCCCTGCATCGTTGCTCGACGCATCAAGTCCAAAGGTGAATTCCGCATCGTCGGGAATGGAGTCATTGTCGCTGTCCGAAGAGGCAGGGTTAAGACACCGCAGAAACTCGATCTCCGTGGCCACCGTATCACCGTCGGGATCACTTTCAGGGCCGAGATTCAGAGACCCGAACCACTCTTCTTCCCAGATGTCAGGAAGCCCGTCCTGGTCAGAATCTTCGCTCCTGTAGATACAGAGTTTCTCGGCTTTGCCCAAGTACCCCCGAGCCTCTAACGGCCTGCAAACGAAAGCCCAAACATTCCGGCCAATATCCAGTGGAAGAGCCACTTCCCAGTTTCCGGAGGCGAGATCGAGCGAAGCGGAGGCGAGGAACGTGTAGCCATCGTGCACTTTCTCAAGGCTAATGTCATCGTACCAGACTGTCCCCAGAGCATCTCCTGTTTGATACAATGGCGGAGTCGGAATCCGAGCCAAACGAATGGCCAGTCTGCGGGTGTTTGCCTTCGTTTTGAACACGGCCTGCTGCTGCGTCCAGTTGCAGTCGTTCAGATAGCAAGGAGAGGGGCCCCTGTCGCGCTCGCGAGGCACGTCAACGCTCAGGTAGCCTTTCCCGTTGTCGGCGTCAATCACATTCACACACATCCTCCCAAAAACCATTCCCGACGCTTTGATGCAGTAAGATAACCTGTAGTCCCTGAAGGGTTCGCACTCGACAACTTGGACAGTGTGATAGTAGTCCGGATTTCCCCCCAGAATCTCAACCTTCATGCAAGCATCGCCCGTATGCGAAACACTATCATCAACCTTAACCGAGATCCTCGGAACCGACTCGTCCGTTACCCAGCCGGTTGTTCCATCCTCGAAACCGCCATTGACGACGTGCTCCACCGGCTTCCGCTCGACCTTGAACACCTCCACTTCGGCAGACCCTGGGACAACGGTACCGGTGACCGTTGCGATGGATGCCTCCGTGAAAAAGGAAAGACCCATGTTTGTTTCGATTGCTGGTCTAAACGAGTCGGAAAGGGCAATGGAATTCTCAATCTGGTCTTCGAGATTCGGTCGGCGAAACGTCACATACCGCGTAAATCTACCAATCATCCAGTCCGGCTGTTCTGTCTTTTCGCAGAGATACTCCATTAGCGGGAATAGCTTTTCTGGAAGGAACTCGGTATCGAGTATGCTGGTGATTTCCTCGTAATACTGGCGACGAAAAAGCGGATAGCAGAGGAAGTTTCTGACCCGTGGGTCAATCCATCCCATCGTGCCTTCTTCGATGCTCAGACGTGGACTGAGCCAGGTGCAGTCCATATCGCCGGAAAAAATGACGACGCGGCTGTCGGACGAACGTTCATACTCGAGATGGTTTTCCGAATGGGGACCGAGAATCGTGTCCCAGTCTCCGAGCACGGCTGTTGCTGCGAACCACCGGATCCATTCCTCGACGTCAATCTCAGATTTCAGGAGATCGGGATATGCAGGTTCATCATACCGCCATAGAGTTTCGTTCCACAGCCGCGCGAATCCCTCTGTCGAGCTTCCCTCCAACAATTCAAACCGGTAATCCCAGGACTGAGGCTCAACTAAGTTCCCGTCCGAATCAGAAGGAAAACAGCGAGAGAGGAGGTCCTCGTCAATCCGCTCCGCATCAATGTAGTACCCGTAATCACTTGTGTTCACAAGGAGTCGTATGTCTATCGTCTCGTACGTGGGTAAGCCCAGGCGGCCATAGAACACAGAAGACAGTGTTTCGTTTATGGCTCCGTACCTCGAAAGCCGGATAGCTTGATCTCCGTGCAGGCTCTGATGCCCGAACAACTCAATGCGAATGCCTTTGCTCTGTCGGCTCTGCTCTCGGTAACGAAAACCCGCGTCATAGAAGCATTCGTCTCCGTAGATGAACCCTCCGCTGAGGATCGCGTTACTCGTGGGTGGGCGGGCATCGAGCTCCGCGAGGTTCTCCTCTGTCGCCAACAGACGATAAATGGGCAGGTTGCTCGGATACGTTGAGTCATCAACAAGGTAACTGTAGGAAATGGTCACCGGCCCGCCGGTTTCCGGTGAGACTGCTCCGGGGGCGCCTCTCGGGATGATCGTAACCGCGCCCTCTTCATCCTGAACAGAGAAGAAAAACTCGACTAACGTCCCACTACCCGGAGCCGGAAGAACCGCCCAGTATATGCCACAATCCTGTTGGACAAGCATTGAAGCGGAGGCATACGTCTGATCCTCATCTCTTTTGAAAAACACCTCGGCTGAGGCAACGGACCCATCGTGGTCAACGATCCGTGCTTGAAGCAGAACGGAATCCGCCGATGTGGGAACCGTGGGGTAATGGACAAAAGAGACTACCTGCGGCGGGATGTTTTCGGAGAATGTTGAGTTGACCCTGCCGGGAGTCGGGGTTTCCACACTGGCTGCCCAGCAGGCGGGCACGGTTCCGTCGAATTGTGGATTCATCAACTCGAGAGAGGCTCCGTCTCCGTCCGGCTCGTTAGGCCAGTCTCCACTGTCCGTGTACGTGACGGCATCAACTAAATTTCCAAGAGCGTCGTAAAGTGCGACTCTCTCTCCCCCGTTTGACAGTCTTCCGGATTCGAAGGGACCGAAGACTCCGGATATTCCAAAGACTTGCTCGACTTTTGCGGGGTCATTACCTATGACCAGATAACCGTTCGGTTCCAACCGCGTTCCCAGAGGAATGTAATAGACGAAACCGTCGAGGAAAGCCCAGTAGCTCAAGTCCACCGTTTCGTTCGTCGTGTTGCAAATCTCGACAAACTCTTCGGCGTCGTTATCCGACAGAGGATGGTAGTAAAGTTCATTGATCACTACGCCCGCACGAATCTGGGGAGGCGAGTTGGCTTCGCTGGGTGTTCCGTCGAGATACGCGTACCACTCCTCGGATCCGTCCGGACTCCGGCCGACAGAGACTCCCGGTCTCTGCTCGGAATAGGAATACTGACTCTGAACGGTTTTCCCATCCGGTGCAGTCAACACGATGGTCTCACCCTCCGAACCGATGCCGAAACCTCGCTCAGTCTGGGTAATGAGAAGGAAGTCCCCGCCCTCAACAACCGTCCCGTCGGGGATACGATAGCGAGTCAGGTTGCCCAGGGTGTCGCTGACGTAATAGCCGGAGAGATCAACCTGGCTGTCGGTCGCGTTGTAGAGTTCGATCCAATCCTCTGCGAGGATTGGTATCGCCATGAATTCGTTGATTACGACGGGTCCCTCGAAGCTCGTGTTTGGTCGTCCTGGCGTGCCCGACACCACCCAACTGCTTCTCCAATCCGCCGGGGAAAGAGGGTCGAGGACGGGAGACTTCAATTCCAGGGAGGGGCCGTCGCCGTCTGCCGAGGAGGGCCATGGGGGAGAATCCGAATACGACACCTCGCATACCCCCACTTGCTGCTCGTCCACCAGGCGCACCACGCCTCCCGCATCACTCAGGCTCCTCACATAGGGACCGTAAACGTTCTTCAGCCCATGGATCGCCTCAATAGCCTCCACGTCCTTTGCCACCACCACGTAGCTCT
This sequence comes from bacterium, assembly GCA_030691545.1. Classification (GTDB taxonomy): domain Bacteria; phylum Auribacterota; class JABMQX01; order JABMQX01; family JABMQX01; genus JAUYEE01. Next base: position 11,251 of record JAUYEE010000145.1, read on the forward strand.
TCGGCGGGACGAGGGTGCCCTGCGGAAAACGGAAAAGGACCTCATCGGTGATCTCCCAGCCGGAAATGTCCGCTGGCGTATCGGCTTGGTTGAACAACTCGATGAATTCCTCGGCGTCGTTTTCCGAGGCTGGGTGGTAGTGGATTTCGTTGATCACGACAGCAGCTTGGGCGCCGGAAGCTGGGTTCGTTCCCCTGAGATACTCCTCTTTGTTGGAAATGCCTTCTGCATCGGGATCCTCATCCGGTTTGGCCTCCGTATTTCCAAAGAAGAGTATCTCCCATTCGTCGGGAAGAGTGTCCGCGTCTTGATCGAGAACGTACCGGGCGTCGAGTGGGAATGCGTCATCGTCGTCGGCAACCCCGTCCCGATCCATGTCGTGAGGTGCGCTGTTTGCTTCCAATGCCCCCATATCCGGCGCCGAACCGGAGGGTCTCGCCTCGCCGGCAAAGTCCTCCTGGGGACAGCCTTTCGTTGTCGCACTGTCCAGGGCTGGCGACTCCGTCCGCAGCCGCACGTCGTTGCGGTCCAGGTCGAGAAACAAAGGATTCTCGTTCAGGTTGCCTTCCCCCGGCCACACGAAGTCGCCAGCCACAAGACAGTAAGAAAACCTCGGCAGAGAAAGAGCGTCATAGGTCACATCCTCCCCGTTCCCCCAGACGATGCAGTTCACCACGTTTCCCCTTCCACCACCGTATGTCGCCTCCTTTTGATAGTAGCTTAGTCCCAACCCGTTTCCGACGATGGTGTTATTGATGATCTGTGGGTTCGAGCCATCCTTGATCGCGATCCCCATGGCGTTCATTAGAAGGATGTTGTTCTCGATTTTGGCGTCGGAGGCCTCCCCGAGGGAAATGCCTTTGTCCGCGCACAGATAAATGAGGTTTGCCGAGATCGTGGGAGAACATCCTCCGAGGTCAATCCCATCGCCGGAACCGCGAAGGATTATGTTGCTCTCAATCACAACGGGCGTGGGATAGGCATGAATCCAATCCGCGTTGATGTCTATGGCATCATCTCCATTCCGCACACCTTCGATCCTGTTGCCATAGATAGTGGCGACGCAATTCGTCAAGTTGATGGCTTCGCCCGTGTCTTGAAACCAACTATCCAAGATTTCGATTTCAGAGTCTTCTGCGGTGACTACGTAATCCTCGATAAAGCGAAAAGTGCAGTGCTCTACTGACAGTTGGGAGTCGGTAACGTAGAAGGCGCTCCGATCGGGAATGCTCGACGAAAACGAGCCGGGCTTGCTCCCGTGCTCAAAAGTGCAATGCCGGAGGACACTTCCTCGAGATTCCTGGAATCGGAATTGTCCCCACGCGGCGCCGGTCCCCGGAACAGCTCCGAATGTCACATGCTCCTGCTCCGTTCCTTCGGCCCGGAGAACCCCCTGGACCGTGACGGAGGCATTCGGAAAAAGATGGACGGTAGCCCCCCGCTCAATCGTGAGCGTCGCTTCCTCGCCAACTACAGCGGCCCCTGTGACAACGTAGGGGCTGCCGTCAGACTTCCAAACGGCCTTTCCTTCCACAGCGCCTGTTATCTTCGTTCCGGTGATAGGGATCACAAGAACCTGCACTGTGGCAGAAGATGTCAGCCCGTCGTTGTCGGAAACCGTCAACGCGAAGATTAGCGCGGTGTTTTCACTCACCGCTGGCGACACAAAATGCGGCGTCGGCGTTGTGTTCGATTGAAGTGTTACAACTGGTCCGGCCGTCTGCCCCCAAGAAAAGGAAATGACCTCGCCGTCCGGGTCTCGGCTGGCCGTGCCATCCAGGTTCACGTTCTCCCCCTCGGGAACAAACTGGCCTGGCCCGGCGTCTGCGAGCGGATACTGAAGTGAGAACACGCTGTTCTGTTGGCCAGGCGTCCCCCCTGTTATTAAGCTCGCTCTCCAGTTTTCGCCTGCCGCGTTGTCGAGCTGAGGATTTGCGAGTTCTATTGACGGGCCAAGTCCGTCCGGCTCAGTGGGCCAAGGATGCGAGTCGTCATACAAAACGGAGTCAACGTCTCTCGACATCGCATCGCGCAGGGTCAACCTCTCTCCCCCGTTGTCCAGGCGTCCCGCGTAATTCCCAGCGACATTTGTGACGCCAGGATAAACCAGAGAGAATTCCGCCACATCCGCGCATACTGCCAGAAAAGACCTCGCTTCGATTCTGTGTCCCGGCTGAAACTCGAAACTCACCCCATCCGTGAACTGCCATCCCTCAAGATTGACCGCCACGTCGCCCCCGTTGTACAGCTCGATGAACTCCTCCGCTGGCAGATTAGCGGGTCCATGATACATGATCTCATTGATGATGACCTGGGGAGCGGCGCGGAAGGAGAAGAAGACCAAGACAGAGGCAAGAAGGGTCGCCTCGACCTTTCTGAGAGCGTTCATCGTTCACCCACAAACAGAAAGATTCCTATTCGCCAATGCCATTGGATCACAGAGTCGCCCGACGACCAGGCAAAGGGGCTCTTGTGCTCCATCGCTCGGTCACGATGGTATTCTGCTGAAACGCGGTTGTCCAACGCTTTCTTTGCACTTCTGGGCCGTTGTGGACACGACGCGAGCCCATCCCGACGTGAAAGGTAGCGTGCGCAGGGGCGTGGCTCTCCTGAACCGTGCGCACGTCCTCGTGCAGTACAAGATTCTATCGGGCGAACCGGTTGACATCTAATCCGAAGTTCCGAAGGCTTTAGGAGTCAACTTCCTTTTCTGAGGCATGTTTTGAGGAATATCAGTTTTTGTCTCATGGGTACAGTTCCAGCAACTCGAAGGCCCGCTGCTGGAGAGGAGTCGGTTTGGTGAGCTGCCGGATGGCAGGGAGAGAAGGGCTGGACTTCACCCGGCGCTGATGCCCAACTCGTTGATCGCCATCTTCAAGACGTCTCGCCCCTCCGCGTCGAGCTGGCAGAACTTCTTGATGTGCCGCGAGGTCATCGCCCCGTTACAGAAGATGCGGTGTCCTTTGAACCTCTCCCTCCGGACCTTTCTCGCCTCGTTGACCCGCTGGCGGACCTGGGCGGAGGTTTCTCCGGAGTACTCTTCCGCCAGCTCCTTGTACCGCAGCGCCGGCACGTCCACGTGAATGTCCACGCGGTCAATCAGCGGGCCGGAGATGCGAGAGATATGCCGATGAATCTGAGACGGCGTGCAGCGGCACTCCCGCCGCGGATCGGTGAAATAGCCGCAGGGGCACCTACGCGTTGCCTTTCTGCCAAATGGCTCTCCGAGCTCAAAAGCCGCTTGCAGAGGCTTACCCGCAGAGCTTGGAGACCTTGGGCGACCATCTCCGGAGGAGGCGTTTGGACTTGGGGCTGTACCAAAAGGACGTGGCCAAACGCCTCGGCACGGATGCGATGTCGGTGAATAGGTGGAAGGACAGCCTCAGAAGTCGATCCTTGCGATTCACTCCAAAAATGGCCGACTTTCTCGGTTTTCGCCCTTGAGAAGCCGACTCTCGAAGCCCTTAACGAGACAATCACTTTGAACCGGCGCCTCGTCGGTCTCAGCCAGAAAGAGTTGGCTCGTCAGTTGGGTGTTGATCCGGGAACGCTCAGCAACTGGGAAAGAAACGAAGCCAAGCCGCCCAGGAAGATCAGGCAAGAACTGTCCAGTTTCTTCTGTTACCAGGCTTCGAGCGCCACTGAGGATTTTCGAACGTACCACTGAGTTTCCTGTGGAGGAGTGCGCTTCGCGCAACTTCGGAATGATCTGCTCTGGCCAGTAGTCTCTCGTTGCCATCTAAATCCTGCCTCCTTTCTTTCATTGTACCGGCCACATTCCAACTTGAAACCTGGCCCAGTTGTCGGTGGCAGAGTCAGTCTCCTGCATGGGTTGTGAAACGCAAGGTCGTTTCCCACCAGCCATACGACCCTTCGGCACCGAACGACGTTGGTTTCGATGAGCAGCTGTGCTCGGCAGCATTTTGGGGCGATACGCGTTTATAGCTGTGCACTGCGAACGAAATGACAGAAACGCCATTATTCTCGACGTATTCGCCGTTTATGCCAATGGCTGATATGAAAGTCCTTGGCGATTAGCATGTTACGGCAGTGCTACGCTGTCAAATTGCCCCCGAAGTTCTCTCGTACAGAAACGCCCTTGTCGAAGAGCCCTCTTCGCGTGCAGCCATTCACCGAGAGTTGGAGGGTGAAATTTGACCCCGTCAAGATGTGCTTGCAGTGATCTTGGATGTCTGGCAACAGCCGGCAAATCGCAGAGGATTATCGTTGCCCGCCGGCGTTGCCTGGCTGTCATCGGGCGTTCAACAGCCCCCCATTTGGGCAGGTTTCACTTCAGGCAGATGTACTGCGGGAAGCAGCAATGCAAATAAGTTACTGCCTGGCTCGCTGTGTGCCGCGAGGTTCCCCCCACAGCAGGAGTTGACGCGAACTCTGACCTCTCCGCGAAGCTGGATGCGAGCAAAAGGCAGAGAAATTCCTGCCATCAACCCGAAGCTTTATAAGTCGAGAAGGCCAATAGAAGTCTATGGGGGGACAGATCACACGTCTCGACGGGCAAGAGGCAGCACTGAAAGTCGACGTCGAGGCCTTGGTCAACCGGATGGACAGGGAAGACATCCTTCTCCTGAAGGAGTTCTACCACACCGGGTTTCCGTATCCCGACGACACGATCTCGCATGTCTTGCGTCTGCTGGTTGACAAGGTGCACAGAAGAAAAGGTCCCCTGGAGAAGCTTTCGTACAGCTCCATCCGCCAGCGGCTTGAGAACCTGGTTGCCATGGGACTCCTCGGCAAGATCCCCCACACGAATCCTGCTGTCTATTATCCCATCGACATGATGGTCGAACACGTCAAAAGGATCATAGTTCTGTTTGCGGCGGATTTCGTCGGCGTGCGAAGCGGGCGCGAGGGAGGGAGTTCATGAAGCGAGGAAGACCACCCGTCCGACAAGAGTTCCGGCGAGAGATTTTGGAGGCGCTGGGCGAGGGGCAGGTCCCCTATCCCCTCACTGCGTCATCCGTCAAGCGTCTTCTGGATGCTCGAAGACTTCGTCCCTGCGGCTGGCACACGGTCCGCAGATATCTCGAGGAACTGGCCGGGGAGCGGCTCGTGCTTCGACAGGCTCTCCCCACGCAGGCCGGCCGGAAACCTTTGGTTGTGTACATGGGCCGGTACCCCCAAGACCGATAGTCCGAACGGATTTTTGCGAACTTTTTCAGTAAATTGAAAACAGGTAGGGTTCGGCCGGCCTCAATCCCAGCTTCCTTCCTTCCTCAGAAACTGTCTTCCAATTGACTTTGCACGCTCTGCCCTGTTTCCCGCTGAGACGCGTATCCACGTGGAAGGGAGTCCAGGGGACGATCCATGAGAGATACTACTTATATAACAGTGTGATATTGTTGTAGTAGGTATCCGTCCGGTAGACACAGGGGGACCTTGGCATAGATGTTGACGGTGGGGAATCAGGCAGGGATATTCTGGCTGGCGGTTTGGGCGGATTTCCAGTTATCGGGGAGGAGTTCCTCGAGGCGGTTCATGGGATGGGAACTGATGCGCTCGAAGATGTCGCGGAGGTAGGTGAAGGGGTTGATCTCGAGTCGTTTGCACGTGGCGATGAAGCTGGTGAGGATGGCGGCGGTTTGCCCTCCGTTATCGCTTCCGAAGAACAGCCAGTT
>JAUYEE010000210.1 GCA_030691545.1 bacterium
GAAGGGATGGCGGGAGGTCCTGCGCGCGGATGACTCCTTCGTTGCAAATGAGAACGGCGCGTTCGATGCAATTCTCAAGCTCTCGGACATTTCCCGGCCAGTGGTAACTCATCAGCATATCAATCGCGGGGGTCGAGATGCGCTTGACCTCCTTGAGATTCTCGGCACTGTACTTCCTGAGAAAATGGTCCGCGAGGAGGATGATGTCCTCTTTCCGTTCTCTCAAGGGCGGCAGGAAGATGGGGAAGACGTTGATGCGGTAGTAAAGGTCGTCCCTGAACTTTCCCGCCGAGACATCCTTTTCGAGGTTCTTGTTTGTGGCGGCGATGATGCGGACATTCGCGCGAATTGTGTCTGTCCCGCCAAGGCGCTCAAACTCCCTCGTCTGGAGAACTCGCAGGAGTTTCACCTGGGTGGACAGGGCGAAGTCGCCGATTTCGTCGAGGAACAATGTCCCCCCGCTGGCCCATTCGAAGCGTCCTTCCTTACGCCGGACGGCGCCGGTGAAGGCGCCTTTCTCATGTCCGAAGAGCTCGCTTTCTAACAGGTCCATTGGCAGCGCGGCGCAGTTGACGGTGATGAGGGGCTTGCTGGCCCGGGGGCTGTTGTAATGGATAGCGCGGGCGACGAGTTCCTTTCCCGTGCCGCTTTCGCCACGGACCAGGACGGTGGCGTTGCTTTTCGAGACTTGCTCGATCATCTCAAGGACATCTTTCATCCGGTTGCTGCGGGTGACGATGTTGTGGTACTCGTACCTTCCGCTGAGTTCGTGGCGAAGATGGATGTTCTCGCGGAGAAGCTTTTCCCTATCTCGTTTCATCATCCCGTGGAGGCGGAGAGCCTGGGCGACGACGGAAGCGACGATGTTGAGAAGCCGGAGGTCCTCGTGGAACTCTGCGTCGGGTTTGAACGGCCTGTCCACACTGAGGGCGCCGAGGACTTCGTTGCCCAGTTTGATGGGAACGCAGAGAAAGGAGAGCTTGATTTTCTTTGTGTCGCCGCGCGCCTTGGTGCGGTCGAGGAATCGCGGGTCCCTGCTGACGTCCGGGACGACCTCCGGCTCGCCGGTCGCCACGACCTGTCCGGTGATGCCCTCGCCGATCCGATAAATTCCTCGCTTCTTCGCTTCCTCGGAAAGGCCGTGTGCCATTTCAATCGAAAGGGTCTCGGTCTGGGGGTCAACGAGGGTGATGGTCCCGCGGCGGAGCCTCATGAGCTTGCTGAGAAGGGCGAGGATGGACTCGAGGGTGGTCTTGAGGTCAAGGGATGAGGTGAGGCTTCTGGCGACCTCGAAGAGGAGGTCCATCTGCTTGTCTTTGTCGGGCGCCTTGATCATGGCGGGGGAACTCCGTTCTTCAAATTTGTCCGCGTCTTCAATAATTCGACAATATTGTAGATTTGTTTTGGCGGGCAGGCAAGGAGAATCCACAATGAGGGTACAGCGACGTATGAGGGTCTATGGATGAATCCCCTCATCGAGAAGCCCGGCTGAAGCCGGCTCAGGTGCCACAACCCCCAGAGGTGCCACCACCCGCTAAAGCAGGTGGCTAAAGGTGGGCGCCGGCTGAAGCCCGGCGCGGAAGGACGGGGTGCCAAGCCACGGGATCATCGAGAAGGCGAGGCATCAGCTTGGGCGTCGCGGGGCCATCCACTGAAACGTACCCGCGCCCCGGCTGCAACGGACGGTGCTACGTTTAGTTGGTGGGGCTTGGGCCGTTGGCCCCCTGGTAAACCAGAAGCGTAACGCCGCCGTCCCGGCGGCAGTCGTGAGGGCGTCCCGCCCTCACATGACAACCACCCTGAAAGGGCGTTTCACCTTGGCGAAGTCGGACCGGGGGCAGGATGCCCCCGAGACAGCCGGCAAGATGCCGGCGTTACACGGGGGCGCTTTCCCAATAAGCCTCGACCCAGCACTCTGCGTCATAGGCAAATCCCAGCGGCATGTCCCACTCAGGCGTAGCCGCACATGCTGGAATTGTCGTTCCGAAGACTCCGCCAATTCGTGATATAATGTGGCGAAACGGAGAGCCAATGAGAAGTCAAACAAAACCAAGCATAGCGTTTGTTGTACCGCGGTTTGACCCGGAACTCGCGGGGGGGGCGGAGGTCCTCGCGAAGGGTCTGGCGACGCGGCTGCTTCAACGGGGCTATCCCGTGACCGTCCTCACGACCTGCGCCAGAGACCACTTCACCTGGAAGAATTTCTTTCCCCCCGGAGAGGTGGACTCGAACGGGATGCGCGTCCGGCGTTTCCCGGTGAACGAAAGCCGAGACATCCGACGCTTCCTGGAGATTCAGGAGAAGATTATCAAGTACCAGGACCTCTCCTTCGAGGAAGAAAAGGAGTGGATCAGTCAGAGCGTGGTGAGCGAGGCTCTCTTCAAGGAGCTCGAGCGTGCGCGAGACGAACACGACGTGTTCATCTTCATTCCATACCTTTTCGGGACGACGTACTGGGGCGCCCAGACTGTCGCCGAGAAAGCCGTTCTCATCCCGTGCCTGCACGATGAGCCGTACGCGCATCTTCGGATTTTCAAGGAGTTGTTCGACAATGTCAAAGCGGTCATGTTCAACGCCGAAGCAGAGAAGCGGTTAGGCGAAGATTTGTACGACCTGCCGGACAGGAAGACGTGCGTCGTCGGAATGGGGTTCGAGCCGACGGGACCGCACTACCCCGACCGTTTCCGGGAGAAGTTTCGGATGCCGGAGCCGTTCGTGTTGTATGCCGGGCGGAGGGAGGGCGGCAAGAACAGCGACTTGCTCATCGAGTACTTCCGCGTCTTCAAGCGCCACATCGGCTTCGACATGAAGTTAGCGATGATGGGCACGGGACCGCTCCCGCTTCAGCCGATTGATAAGAAGTACGTCGTGGACCTGGGATATTTGTCCGAACAGGCCAAGCGAGATGCCTTCGCCGCGGCGACGGTGTTCTGCCAGCCGTCGCTCAACGAGAGCCTTTCAATTGTGCTGATGGAAGCCTGGCTCGCGGAACGGCCCGTGATGGTTCACGCGAGATGCCCCGTGACCGTCGAGCACTGTGTCCGAGGCAAGGGCGGGCTGTACTTCGACAATTACTACGAGTTCGAGGAAATCCTCGCACTGTTTCTGACGAATCCTGCCCTCGCCGACGGCTTCGGCAAGAACGGAATTGAGTACGTCCGAAAAGAGTATAGCTGGGAGGCAGTCATCGGGCGATTCGAGAGTGGGCTGGCGAAGTTCGGGTTGGGTTGATGCCTACGGAATGCTTTCTTCTGGCCCTTTTTTGGGCGGTGGGTTGTCGTCGTTGGATGAACGTCAACACGGCAAACGTGAACGGTCTTGACGGCTGGGCCATGTGGTGATAGACTAACAATCCGTAGCAGATACGCGAATACCGAGACAAGAGGAAAGGCTATGACTGGAGAACGAAAAAAGAGCCAGGGTGCGAATACAAGGGCCGCCCGCACCTTCGCCGCGCTTCGCCTTAGTACGCACCAGCAACGGGAGCAGTTTCGCGCGCTTGCAAGAATTGCAAGGTTGAAAGAAAGGAACCGTGTAGCCTACCGGGTTCGGGTTTCGAAGACCTCCGATCCGAGAGTAGAGGAGAATGCGGATGCCGACGTGGAAGGAGCTCCTGGCGGAAATCCAGGCTGTTAAGCCGCCTGCGGGTGCGCACGATGTAGTCCGAAGGAAGTACCTGCGAAGATTGCACAAGTTGACTGGCCGCAACGTCATCGCTTACTACTCCGGCTGGCTTCAGAAGCCTGAACTGCAGAGACAGGGGTTTGCGGGTTTTGAACTGAACGACAGCGACAAGAACGGCTTCATGGCGGCAATAAACAAACTGGACCGCTCGAAAGGCCTTGACCTCCTGTTGCATACTCCTGGCGGGACAAGCGCTGCAACGGAATCGCTCGTTCACTATTTACGGGCGATGTTTGGGAACAACATTCGTGCGGTGATCCCTCAGATCGCGATGTCCGCGGGGACAATGGTGGCTCTGGCGTGCAAAGAGATTCTGATGGGGAAGCACTCGAGCCTTGGCCCCATTGACCCGCAGATAGGGGGTTTGCCCGCGCACGGGATCATCGAGGAGTTCGAGCGCGCTGCAAAAGAGATATCCGACGATCCATCGAAAATCCCGGTGTGGCAGCCCATCATAGCCAACTACAGCCCGACCCTGATTGGCGAGTGTGAGAGAGCGATCGAATGGTCCGAGGAAATGGTCAAAGAGTGGCTCCTGACGGGGATGTTCTCGGGAGAGAAGGATGCCAAGCGCAAGGTAACCGGTGTCCTGGAGGGGCTTAGTTACGCGCTCACGAAATCACACGCCAGGCACATCTCGATGGAAAGAGCCAAAGAGCTCGGGCTGAAAGTGCTCTTCCTGGAGGAGAACGATGAGCTTCAAGACGCCGTACTCACGGTGCATCATGCCTGCGTCCAGACGCTCATGGATACAGCTGCCTTGAAGATAATCGAGAACCATCTTGGTGCAGCGTTCATTCAGGTAATCAGGCAGGCTGTCGTCCAGAGGTGAAGCTACTCGATTTTATTCGCAAAGAGATTCAGACGGACCGGCAAGTGGTGCACGTCCACAATGTGCCTGCGAGGATGGCTCAGTACGCTGACCTGAGCGCGGCGATTGATCCGCGGATTACCGCGGTCCTGAAGGCCATGGGGGTCGAAAGGCTCTATTCCCACCAGGTCGCCGCCATTGAGGACATTCTGTCCGGAAACAACGTCGCCATTTGCACTGGCACCGCCAGCGGAAAGACGCTCTGCTACACGGTCCCCATCATCAACGAACTCCTTCGCGACGCGACCGCGACGGCGCTTCTCATCTATCCAACTAAGGCGCTGAGCCGCGATCAACTCCGGATTATTCACCGCTTCCGCGAGATTGACCCTTCCATTCAATTCCAGGCCGGCGCCTACGATGGGGACACGCCTGAGGACCTGCGACGAAAGCTCCGCGACGAGGGCAATCTCATCCTCACAAATCCCGACATGCTCCACCAGGGCATCTTGCCGAACCATCCCCGCTGGAATCGGTTTTTCTCCAACCTGAAATATGTCGTCATAGACGAGATTCACATTTACCGCGGCATCTTCGGCTCCAACGTCGCGAACGTGATTCGCCGGTTGAAACGAATCGCGAGGTACTATGGCTCGACGCCCCGGTTTGTCTGCTGCAGCGCGACGATCAACAATCCACAGGAGCTTTCCGAGAAAATCGTCGGCGAGCCGGTCGTCACGATTCGCGAGGACGGCGCCCCACGCGGGCCGAAGAAGTTCGCCCTTCTCAATCCGCGCCTCATCAACCCGGAAACAGGCGATCGCATTGGCTCCACCAGCGAGGCGAAGCGGCTCATGGCGGAACTGGTCAAAAGCCGCATCCAGACCATCGCCTTTGCGCGAACTCGACTCAGCGCCGAGATCATTTACCGGTACTGCCAGGAGGAACTGGCGAAGGTGAACTCGACCCTCGCCAATTCCGTCAAAGCTTACCGCGGCGGATACCTTCCGCAGGAGCGCCGGGAGATCGAGCGGGGATTGGCGACGGGTGAACTGCTTGGCGTCTCCAGCACCACTGCTCTCGAGCTCGGCATAGACATCGGCGGACTCGACGCCGCTCTCATCGTCGGCTACCCCGGCACCATCGCGAGCCTCTGGCAGCAAGCCGGACGCGCAGGGAGAGGCGACCAACAGTCCCTCGTCGTCCTGATCGCCCAGAACTCGCCCATAGACCAGTTCCTCGTCAAGAACACGGAATACCTCTTCAAGCAGTCGCCGGAGAACGCGGTCGTTGACCCGGACAATCCGATGCTCGGGATAGCTCACCTGAAGTGCGCGCTCTACGAACTGCCCGTTTCGCCCGAGGAGATGGAACTGTTTGGCGAGTACACGGGGAGCATGCTAGCCATCCTGATGGAGGGGGGTGGGGTGAAGGAAATCAGCGGGAACTGGCGCTGGGCGAACCCGACCTTCCCCGCCGCCGAGACGAGCCTCCGCAGCATGAACAACGTCGTCTATACCATCATTGACACCTCCGCGGGCAGCAACGTCATCGGCACGGTTGACGAAACGACCGCCTTTCTCCAGGTCCATCCCCACGCCATCTACCTCCACGACGCCGAGACCTACTTCGTCAACGACCTCGACATCGAAAAGAAAATCGCGTTCGTCGAGAAGAAAGCCGTGGATTACTACACCATGGCGGTTAGCGAATCGAACACCAAGATTGACGACAAGACGGAAGAGAAAACCTGGCGAAAGAACCAGGTCTCCCTCGGCGACACGACCGTCACGACCATCGTTACGATGTTCCGCAAAATCAAGTTCCACACGAGAGAGAGCCTCGGTTTCGAGAACCTCGAGCTGCCGCCGCAGACCCTCGAGACGACCGCTTTCTGGCTGCTGCCGAGCGAAGAAGCGTTTGCCCGGGTCAAGGAGCACGGGCGCAGAGCGACCGACGCCCTCATCGGGATCGCCAACGTCGTCTCGGAAGTCATGTCGCTCCACGTCATGTGCGATAGCATGGACATCGGCACGGTGGTTGAGTCGTCGAACATTGGTCTGCCGACGCTTTTCGTCTATGACCGCTACCCCGGCGGGATGGGCTTCGCCGCGAAGGGGTACGACCGCATCGAGCCGATCATGCAGGACACGCTGAAGGTCATCGAGCAGTGCGAATGCCACCAGGGCTGCCCCTCGTGCGTCGGCTCGCCCGTTCCTCCATTTGCCTTCACGAGCATAGACGCCGGCACTCGCGGCACCATCCCCGATAAAGAAGCCGCCCTCATGCTCCTGCACGCCCTCCTTGAGAAGTCGCCGTACATCCCCAAACACCCTTCTCCCCTCAAACCTCTGCCGCCGGAGCCGCCCCGCCACCCATTGACCATAAAGCCTCTCCCGCCCAACCTCGAACAAAAACTCCGCAAACGCCTCAAAGGCTTCCGGGGATAGGCGCAACTCGGCGGGCCTGGACATTCTGATCACAATCGCGTAGAGTTGTACCAAGGGCGCAGGGCGCGCTGCCCTGGCCGTTGGGCAGGAACCCCAGGGCGCACTTGTGGTCGCCGAGCAGGCGGGGTCAGGACGAATGGAGAGAGAGATGTTGCCCGACTTTCCAACAATCAAGATGAAGTTTCGGCAGGCGCTGGAGCGCCATGTAGACAGGCGAATCAGGCAAGAACCTCTTATCTCCCAGATCAGGAGGGAAAGGCAATTCGAGGGCTCGCGCATGTCGATCGGTGGTGGAGACGAGCCACGCCAGACCTCTGGGTACAAGGAACTCGTCGGTCTGCTGGAAGTCCCAACCGCAGAAATAATCTCAAAGGGGCCCTCGGCGTTTTACGAGAGGGTGGAGGATCTGGCGAGCCAGCTACAGGAGCAGCAGGTCAGAATGATGCGGGCCGATATCGAGCGGGTCGTGAAAGAAACGGGCAATGTCGTGGACGCGAAGGGACGCCCTCTGACTTTCGAGGTTTTCGAAGAGAGTCTGGACAAGGTCTGGATGGACTTCGACGAGCAGGGAGAGCCCCAGCTCCCCACCATTTTCACGACACCTGAGCTGGGCCTCAAGTTGAGGACGAAGATGGCTGAGTGGTTCTCAAACCCACAGTACAAGGAGAGGTACGAGAGGCTCATCGAAAGGAAGAAAGAAGAGTGGAATGATCGAGAGGGCAATAGAAAACTGGTTGACTAACACGACGGAAAGGAACTATCAGGCACCGTTCTGCCAAGTTCTTCTTCGGGAGGGACAAAAGATCATCCACGTCTCGACGCATGGCCCAATGGAGCAAGGCAAGGACATTGTCACTGTTGACCCCGACGGCATTCCCTGCGCTTACCAACTCAAGTCAGGGAAGATCGACCTCGCGAAATGGCACGCCATCAGGGGCCAGGTCGTGGACCTGATCGAGCTGCCTGTTTCGCATCCCTCCGTTGATAAGGGGAAGGGCCACAGGTCCTTCCTTGTCACGAACGGCATCATCACCGATCCCGTCCGACAGCAGATAGTTGACATCAACGAAGATAACCGAAGGAGAGCAAGAGGGTGTTCTAATTTAGACGTTATAGCTGGGACGGCTCTCGCGAAGAAGTTCATCGATGCCCAAGGCCGCTTCATGCCAGAGGAACCAACCGATTTCCAGGCCTTCCTGAAGCTTTTTCTCGCGGACGGCACAGACTTTTTGGACAAGGGGACATATTTTCGTTTCCTGAACGACTGCATCTTCTCGGACGCCGGTGGCCGCAAGGGTACTGCGACGGATGCGATCTCGAGTAGCGTCATAATCGTCTCGTATCTGCTTGACCCATACCAGAGATGCAAGAACTACTATGCTCTCTTCGAGGCATGGACCTGCTTGGGTGCCTGCATCGCCCGACACGCTCATAGGAGCCGCTTGGCCGACACGGAGTTTGGTCCATCCTTGGAGCTGGTCATTTCGGAGATTGTCAGGAACCTTTCGCTTCTCAGGGACGAAGCTCTGAACAGGCCACACCTGCTTGAGGGAAGCCCGATAGGGGATGGTGCACTTGTATACCAGGCCAGAGCGACAATTGTCCTGGGAGCTTCGGCGGCTCTGGACTGCTATGGGTCTTCGCGCGAGGCGCCGCGCCCCCGTGATGGAAAGCTCCTGGACGTCATTCGGAGAAACATACGGAGGTTAGCCTTTTGGTGCGAATGGTTTTTTCCGCACTTGTTCTGGGTTATCAAGTACCTTGAATTGCAGGGCGACAGGACCGCTGCAGAGTTCCTGCTGAGAAAAGCGCTGCGGCTGACCGTTGATCTGAACTCCCCTGGTAAAGCGGCCGGTTCGCCGAGTCCCTACTACAGCCCGAAGGATCTGCTGGACTTCACCCTCGAGGCCGGGCTAGGCAGGAGTGAACCCGACATCGATTTTGGCCAATTCTGCGGGAGTTCCTTTATCCTGGCTCCGCTGGTGGAAATGCTTGCCAGAAGAGGAGAAAGAAGGTTCTTGCAAGACAGCTGGCCCGCGATATCGCGCATTTTTATGAAAGAGTTCAGGCCCGATAATCCTGAAGACACTTTTCTTTGGCGTGCCGAACAGGGAGCGAATCACGAGGAGCAGCCGCGTTCGCCTGAGAGCTGGGTCAGACTCGTTCAGGGGGCCAATGACGTCTCGGGTGTGCCAGAGCTGCTGGCGAAGCACGCGAAGCTGCTTCGGTTCCTCATTCTGGCCTGCCCCCACAGGGCACAACCGAAAATCATTGCCCTATTGGACAAGGTGTCGTGATTTCTCGCGCGTTTCCGTGATGACAAGCCGCAGGCGTTTCGTTGCCCGTTCGCCATTCGCATGTGGCCCTATGCCCAGCAAGCTCAAACTTTAGCGAGTGCAGAGACCCACCGACAGGAGGGAAGAGCAGATGGTAAAGCTACATGACAAAGCGACAGGGCGGTATTTGGGGGAGGTTACGGAGGAGGAGTTGCAGTTCTTGATCGAGAATCTCGAAGAGGAGAGTCTCACCGACGTGGATTATTACATCAACGAGACGGTGCTCGAATCGTTGAAGGAAAAGGGGATGAGCGAGACCCTTGCGCGATTGCTCGAGTCCGCCATGGGGGACAAGGGAGAAGCGGAAATCCGTTACGAGCGAGAGGAATCAGAAGCTCAATAAAGTGAAGGTTTCCTGCATCTGAGGTCTCGTGGCTCTCCATTGCGATACGCCGCGACAGGGCTGCCGATACGAGGGCGCTCCTTCCGAAATGTCCTACCATGATGTTCGCCAGCCGCACACCGCCCCTCTCAGCGGGTGTGGCTACGTTTGAGTGGGACATGCCGCTGGGATTTGCCTGTGGCGGGGAGTACTGAGTCGAGGTCTACTGGGGAATCGCCTCTCTGTAACGCCGGCATCTTGCCGGCTGTCTCGGGGGCATCTTGCCCCCCGTTCGACCTCGCCAGGATGAAACAGGGTACTTGCCATGTGAGGGCGGGACGCCCTCACGACCGCCGCCGGGACGGCGGCGTTACCTATGACCTACCACCCGGCCGAGAGCCCAAGGCCCACCATTCAAGCGTAGCCGCACATCGCCTCTCCCTCAACGTTGCATCTGGAGTAGGGCGGGGCAACGTGATATATTGACGCGAAATCCGACGGGAAACCTTCGCTCAAAACCGGGCGCGGGAAAGACCTTCACAATGTGCGATACATATCGCGCGGGCTAAGAGCAAGTTGAGAATATGAAATCGTTGGTTCTGATGGCGTTGGTGTTCGTGTGCGGATGGGCAGTGATGTCGCTGGAGATTCTCGGCGGCAGAATCCTTACTCCCTATTTTGGCAGCGACATCTACGTCTGGGGGAGCGTCATTGGCGTGTTTCTATTGTCCTTGTCCATCGGCTACTTCGTTGGCGGGAAACTCTCGCGGCACTCGCCTCGTCCGATTTACCTCTCTGTCGTCATTCTCGTGGCAGCAGTCCTCGTGGCGGTTCTGACCCGACTGCACGAGAAGGTGAACAACGCAGTTTTCGACTGGTTGGTCGCTGAAACGCTTGGCGGAGAGCGCTGGGGATGCCTTGTCGCCGCGACGATTCTCTTTCTTGTGCCCACGACATTGTTGGGAATGGTCTCTCCCTACGCTGTTCGTCTCGCGACGACCGATGTCTGTTCCGTCGGGGAGAGAGCGGGTGTCCTCTACGCCGTCTCCACCATCGGGAGCGTTCTGGGTTGTCTCATGACGTCCTTCTATTTGATACTATGGTTTCACATGGACACGATTCTGCTGTTGACCAGCGGGCTGCTCGTTGCAGCGGCTCTCATCTTCCCCGGGTTTTACCGCATGAGTAGTCTCCCCGAGAAAGGACAATCCGAATGAAGACGGCGGCGTGCATTTCCCTCGGCCTGGCTTGCGTCCTGCTCCCCGTGACCTCATCCGAATCGAGTGTCCTTTACGAAGACCAGAGCCTTTACCATTACATTCGCGTCGAGGAAAACGGCCCCGTCCGCACGCTGCTGTTTCGCCGGAGGGGCAGCGATTACGACGAGTCGGTCGTGGACATCGCCGAGCCGCTTCGCCTCGTCATGTACTACTCGAGGCTCATGTACGCGGGTCTGCTGTTCACGCCGGAGCCGAAGCGCGTCTTGGTCGTGGGGCTGGGCGGCGGGACGTTGTCTCGCGTCACCGCGCACTACTTTCCCGAAGCTCAGGTGGACAGCATCGAGCTCGACCCCGAAGTAGCGAAGCTCGCCAAGAAATATTTTCTTTTCCGGGAGACGCAGCACGTCCGACTCTTCGTCCGCGATGGTCGGGTTCACGTCAAGAGCCTGACCCGCGGCAACACGAAATACGACATCATCATGCTCGACGCCTTTCGCGGCGGCTACATCCCCTACCACCTCACGACGAAAGAATTCCTCGAGGAATGCCGCAGCATTCTTTCTCCGAACGGCGTGGTCGTCGCCAACCTTCGCCCTGGGTTTCTGCTGTATGAATACCAGCGCCGCACCTTCGCCAAAGTCTTCAAGAGCCAGTATGCCTTCGGCGGCGGCAGCAACAAAATCCTCGTCGCTTCTCCCGAAAAGACGAGCCTCACCGGGCAGGAGCTTAAGGAGCGCGCCGCCAAGCTCCAGGAGCGGCACGACTTCTCCTTCGACATGAAATCCATCGCGAGCGAATACGACCCGGAGATAGACTACCCCACCGAAGGAGAAATCCTCGTGGATGGATACGCCCCGGCGAACATCCTCCGAACCCAGCCGCTGAGGTGAGCCTCACCGGGCCTTCATAGCCGTCCGACAGCAGAAACGTCGTTCTCGCCTTTGAGAAGAATCTCGCAGCATGGTACAATGCACTCCTTGAGGAGGACAGCGGTGCTCACAATTCATCCAAAGATACTCGAGTGCGATGGCAAGAAGGCTTTCGCGGTCCTTCCTTACGAGAAGTTCGTCATGATCGAGGAGGAACTCCAGGACTACGAGGACCCCAAGGAGTCGCGTGCGGCGAAAGCCCAGGAGGCGGAGAAGCCCGCCATCCCGCTCCGTGATGCAAAGAAGCAACTGGGACTATAGGAGTGAATGGAGGACATAAGTATGTCTGTTGTCGCCAAGAAAGTGTTCGATGACGCACTATCGCTCCCGGCCGAGGCGCGAGTGGGTCTTGTGGAGAAGTTGCTTACCAGCCTCAACCTTCCCACGCATCCAGAAATCGACCGACTCTGGGCCGAAGAGGCTGAGAAACGCATTGCCCAAGTTGACAAAGGCGAAATAAAGCTTGTTCCAGGAAAGAAGGTTTTCTCTGATATCCGGAAGAAGCATCGGCGATGAAATTCTACTTCCACCCCGATGCCGAAGTTGAATTCGACAGGGCTGTAGAGTATTACGAACAATTGCAGCCAGGTCTGGGTTTTGAATTTGCGGAGGAAGTCTACGCCACCATTACTCGTATTATTCAGTATCCGGATGCCTGGTCAGCATTGTCGAAGAACTCCCGCCGTTGTTTAGTCACTCGGTTTCCATACGGAGTGATCTATCAGATCAAGTCTCGCTCTCTCCGAATTATTGCAGTAGCCCATCTCAATCGTCGGCCTGGCTATTGGAAAGAGAGACTTGAGCAGAACAGGACGCTCAAGGAGGACGCGGCGAAAAGCCGCGGCGCCCCTTAGCTTTCACGTTACGCCGTCTCTTCCTTCCGGTGACACCTGTGCGGAAATCCCTCCACGAATCGGCGGGCTACATGCCGGTGGGATGCGGCCCTCGGAGGGGGGGAACGAGAAGGGGAGCGGGCACTTATGGATAACGGACGCGAGGGATGTGCGATCAGGTTTTCTCTTCTTCTTTTTTGGGGGTGCCTTTGTAGAAGTAGCGATCGAGCAATTTGTGGAAGGGGGTGAATTCGGACGGCTCGCCCTTTGCCTGCCCGATCCAGTCCTGGGTCAATTGGACTTTGGCGTCGAGGTCGTCCACCTGGTACAGGAGCATCGCCTCGACAGTCTTCGGAACGACAGGCGCCCGAAACTCGTACTGCCCATGATGGCTCAGGATGAGATGTTCCAGATGCATTCTCAGCTCCGGTGGGAATCCCTCAATCTGCCGAATCTTCTCCTCAACGAGACTCCAGCCTAAGATGAGGTGTCCTACCAGCCGACCTTCCGTCGTGTAATCGAACGAGGGCGACGAGGTAAGCTCATAGACCTTCCCGATGTCGTGGAGAATCGCGCCCCCGATCAGCAGGTCTCGTTTGATGTTCTCATAATGCGTGCAGAGCCAGTCGCATATCTTCGTGACCGAGAGCGTATGCTCGAGAAGCCCACCCACAAACCGGTGATGGAGATGCTTCGCCGCGGGCGATGCCTTGAACCCCTCCATGAGGCTTCGGTCTGCGAAGACCGATTCTAACAGCGAACGGAGATGTCGGTCGCCCACAGTCCCTGCAATTTGCCGCAGCTCCTGGAGCATCTCGTCCGGATTTCTCGTGCTCGCCGGGAGAAAGTCCTTCAGGTCCACGTCCTCCGTGCGAACGACCTTGACGTGGTCAACCTTCAGTTGCACCTCGTCCATGTACTTCTCGACTGTTCCGCTGATGCGGACGAACTCCGCTGCACCGAGAGCCGCGTGAATGGCGTCGGCGTCGTCCCAGACCTTGGCAGAGATTGTACCGGTCTTGTCGCCGAGCGTTAGAGACAGGTAGGGCTTGCCCGACCTCGTCAACAGGCGGTTGCGAGAGGCGAGATGGAAAACCTGCGAGACGACGTCGCCTTCCTTGAGGTCTGAGATGTACTTTCTGTCAGCCACAGTTTTCCTTTGCTCGTATGTGGTGAAGAATGGATGGAGCTGCAGATGCCTGTATTCTGTCTATTGTCTACTGCCTTAGTGCTCCCATTCATAAATACAGTGACGTATTACGGATGAATCCACTGGTCGAGAAGCCCGGCTGAAGCCGGCTCCGCGGCGATAACTCCCATGAACGCTACCACCCGCTGAAGCAGGTGGCTACCAGGAATGTGCCGGCTGAAGCCCGGCACAGGGAGTCAGCGCAACCGGCCTGATTCATCAGCCACATTCTCTAAGGGTTCGTGGTTGCATTCCCGAACATCTGTACTTAGATCCTCACCGAGGCGGAAACGGAGAGGTCGCCGGGTCGCACTCTGACTTAGAAAAGGCCCACGACTTTGCCGTGTTTGTCAATGTCCACGAAGTTGCCTGCGGGAACAGAGGGCAGCCCCGGCATCGTCATCATGTCCCCGCACAACGCGTACAGGAATCCCGCACCCACTGACGCGCGGACCTCCCGGATCGGCATTTTGAATCCATGGGGCCGCCCTTTCAAGGTCGGGTCGTGCGAGAGGGAGAGGTGTGTCTTGGCCATGCACACGGGGAGGTTATCGAACCCCGCTTTTGTAAAAAGCTTGATCTGCTTCTCGGCCAGAGGCTCGTATGCGACCTCCTCCGCCCCGTAGATTCTTGTGGCAATGCGCTCGATCTTTTCCTTGATCGGCATGTCGAGCGGATAGAGAAACTTGAAATTGCCCGGTTTTCTCGCCGCCTTGATGACGGCTTGCGCGAGTTCGATCCCGCCTTCCCCGCCCTTTCGCCAGACCTCGCTCACGACGGCATCCTCGGCTCCCGCCCCCACCGCGATTCTCGACACCAGGTCAATCTCCCGGTCGCTATCCGAGGTAAACCGATTGATCGCCACCACAACTGGGACGCCGAAGATGCGAACGTTCTCGATTTGCTTGAGCATATTTGCGGAGCCGTCCTTGATCGCAGGGATGTCCTCCTCCAGAAGACCGGGGTCGAGAGGCTTGCCCGCAACAACCATGTAGCGACCGCTATGGGCCTTGAGGGCGCGAATCGTCACCACCATCACCACCGCGTCGGGGACCAACCCGCTGTACCGGCACTTGATATCCACAAACTTCTCCCACCCCATGTCCGCCCCAAACCCGCTCTCCGTAACCACATAATCGGCAAGCTTCAATCCGATCATATCCGCGAGAACGGAGCTATTGCCGGGTGCGATGTTTGCGAAGGGACCGGTGTGAACGAACGCTGCGGTCCCTTCGGTGGTCTGCAAGAGGTTCGGCTTGATGGCATCCTTCAGAAGGACGGCCATTGCCCCAGCACACTTAAGGTCCTCGGCAGTCACAGGCTGCCCTTTCGAGTTCATGGATACCACAATTCTACCGAGGCGCTTCCGCAGGTCCTGAAGGTCTGTCGTCAGCGACAAAATCGCCATCACCTCCGACGCCGCCGTGATGTCGAAGCCGGTCTCCCGCGGGATGCCGTTGCTGCGGGAATTTCCGAGGCCCGTCACAATGCAGCGGAGGTCGCGGTCATTGATGTCCAGCACGCGTTTCCAGGTGATGGTGAAGGGGTCTATGTCGAGGGCGTTGCCTTTCTGGATGTGATTGTCAATGTAAGCCGCAAGAAGATTGTTGGCGACCCCGATGGCGTGGAAATCCCCGGTCAGGTGCAGGTTGATGCTCTCCATCGGAACGACCTGCGAACGCCCGCCGCCCGCGGCTCCTCCCTTAATGCCGAAGACCGGCCCCAGAGAGGGCTGGCGGACCGCCGCAATCGCCTTCTTGCCAAGGCGGTTTAATGCGAGAGACAACCCGATCGTCGTGACGGTCTTCCCCTCGCCGAGCGGAGTCGGTGTGATCGCGGTCACGTCAATGTATCTTCCGCTGCGACGGCGCTGGAGTCGCTTCAGGACAGCGAGGTCCACCTTGGCAATGTGCCTGCCGTAGTACTCCAGCTCGTCTTCCTTCAGCCCGATGGAAGCCGCGACCTCGGTGATGGATTTCAGCTTGACGTTCTGTGCAATTTCCAGGTCTGCGTTCATATTTCCGCCTTTGCCGCACGCGTAGAATTGTCATAAAGGAGCCGCAGCATGCGGGGAGATTTTTCATATACCACAACCATCGCGCTTGTTACAAGCAAAAACGGGGCCAGCCTGTACGGCCTCAGTTATGGGCGGCGGCGACAGTCGAGTTTCAATCCACGCCCCCGCATGGGGGGCGACACCAGCCCCCCCAGCCGCCCCCCCTCCTGTCCCCGGTTTCAATCCACGCCCCAGCGTGGGGGGCGACGGCGATCAAGCGCATCTCGATGACGGCGGGGTCGTTTCAATCCACGCCCCCGCGTAGGGGGGACTACTGACTCGCCCGTTGACGACGTACATGTTCTGGTTTCAATCCACGCCCCCGCGTGGGGGGCGACTGTTTCTGCCGAATCTGTGTTTTGAAAATCTGGTCGTTTCAATCCACGCCCCCGCACGGGGGCGACCCACCTGAGCATCCGTCGTGTAGATGATTCCCTGGTTTCACTCCACGCCCCCGCGTGGGGGGCGACAGGGCGGCGATGGGTGCGATGCGAGAAATGGTTGAGTTTCAATCCACGCCCCCGCGTGGGGGGCGACCCGTTGCGGCCTCCGATGAATCTTTGTTGTCGAATGTTTCAATCCACGCCCCCGCGTGGGGGGCGACCGGAATCTAAAATAGAAAGGCGGGTAAATTGGGAACGTTTCAATCCACGCCCCCGCGTGGGGGGCGACTTCGCCGGAGGTTGTGTTTATGGTTCAACAGATAGGGTTTCAATCCACGCCCCCGCGTGGGGGGCGACCCTGTCATCCCCGACCGTGACGTACTTGTATCCCCAGTTTCAATCCACGCCCCCGCGTGGGGGGCGACCTGCGACGTGAACGAAGGTTCAAAGCCTTCTCCTCCGTTTCAATCCACGCCCCCGCATGGGGGGCGACTTCGGCGTACTTAACTCACTACGCCACAGCCAATAACAGCGCCGTTTGCCCGAACCTCCCGCCACCTGCTCCCCAAATTGGCTGCGGATGGATCTGCTGGTCCGCCTACTGCTTGCGTGACAGGCAATTGCGCAAATCGCGAGCCTCCTGGCAAAAACCATCAGCGCTCCGGGTCCCCGGAAGTGCTTCCTGAGAAACGGACATCCCATTCTGATCGTATGTCGGTGGGGAAGCCCATAGGGGACTGCTACTCCATGACGATGACATCTCATGTGTCCTGGTACAGCGATGGAACGAGTTCCGCCATGTACCCAAGAAGTTCCGGGTCATAGCACCCAGTCCACTTGTAGAGCTCTTCGTGCCCTCGGACCAGTTCCAAAGCCAGGCGCTCAACCCTGTGGGGATAAAGCTGAACGCTTCCTCTCACTAATTGTTGGGGCGAAACGCCCGTGCCGTCCTCCAGTGCAGCTATGACTTCCTTATCCACAACTACGATCCGGGTGTCGGCTTCGATCACCCGGCACAGTTTATCCACTTCCGGGTAGTCCAGCTTTCTTTCTCTCTCTTTGATTACAGCCGTTTTCGTGGTGTAATCGCTCATAAGCTCACGCCGCATTGCCTCGGTAACGCACTCGGTGGCGGAGGCATGTTCTATGCGCTTCTCGGCGGTCAGTCGCTCAAGCACATTCCCGGACGTTTCAAACGCCGGATTGTGGGTCAGCAACGGGTCGAGAACCCGCAAGTCCCAGACCTCGGCCGCATCCATTTCCCCGTGACGATTGACGCGGCCGCCCGTTTGAATCAAGCTGGCGGTGCTGCAACTCTCCCTAAAAGCCGTGCGAAACGAGAAATCCATCCCTGCTTCGACGCAACTTGTGGCGACGAGGGTCCAGTCTCCATCCGCTTCGGTCTGCAATCGCCCCTGTACCATGGTCACGATCCGCTCACGGTCACTCGGAGTAAGGGCCGTGGAGAGATGCAGAACAGAATGACCTGCCGCGTTCAGGTCATGTGCGACCACGGCGGCCGACTGAACAGTGTTGAGAATTACGAGGCGCGGTCCCTGCCGCGAGAGGATGAATCTCAGGAGCTCGTTGCGGTCGAGAGGCTGGCTGTTATGCAGGTAAACAATGCGCCGACGCTCAGCTTCGGACGCGGCCTCCCTAAGGCGCGGAGTAACCAGGTCAGGGATGCGTTCGCGTCTCTCGAGGAATTTCTCGAGTTCCCAGAAGCGCGCCAGAGACCCGGAAGCGAACACGAAATGACATCGCCACTTCTCCGAGAGCTCCTTGAGCCAAAGCCAGGCCTGAGGCCAGAGCCATGATGGAATTGCTGCATGGGCCTCGTCCACAAAAACCGCAGAACCGGCAAGTTCATGCAGTTTCCTAAGCCTGCTTGGGTGGTTGCTCCCGAGCGTCTCGAAAAACTGGACTGCCGTCGTGACCGTGATTGGTGACGTCCACAATGTGGCCA
>JAUYEE010000318.1 GCA_030691545.1 bacterium
AAGTCTCGAGGGACTAACGTCGGCGGACCGCAGAGGATGACCTTGGCGCCGAGTTTTTTCAGGGCGAGGATGTCCGAGCGAGCGACCCTGCTGTGGTAGATGTCGCCGATAATCACCACGGTGAGTCCCTCGATCCGTCCCTTGTGCTGACGGATGGTAAACATATCCAGCAGCGCCTGGGTCGGGTGCTCGTGAAGCCCGTCGCCCGCGTTAATCACGGAGGCGTGCGCGTGCTTGGCAAGAAAATGCGGGGCCCCGGAACAGGAGTGGCGGATGACGAGGATGTCAATCTGGTACGCTTCAAGGTTGTGAACGGTGTCCACGAGGGTCTCGCCCTTGACGACGCTGCTGGTGGAGGTGGAGATGTTCAGCACGTCCGCGCTGAGGCGTTTGGCGGCTACCTCAAAGGATGTCCGTGTGCGGGTGCTCGCCTCGTAAAAGAGATTGACGACGGTTTTGCCGCGGAGGGCGGGGACTTTCTTAATCTCCCTCGCGGAGACCTCGCGGAACGATTCCGCGGTATCGAGGATCAGGCAGATTTCCTCCGTGGTGAGCTCCTCGATTCCCAGGAGATGTTTTTTCGTCCAGGGGACCGTTTCACGAACCATGGCAGGTCACCTCATGATTTGCCGGAGCTATCTTTCTTGCGACTCTTCAATGCAGGGGTGAACAGAACCGCTTCGTCTTTTCCATCGATTTCTTTCAGGTGCACCCGCACCATCTCGTCGGCTTGCGTCGGCACGTTCTTTCCGACGATGTCGGCGCGGATCGGAAGCTCGCGATGCCCGCGGTCAATCAGAACGGCCAGCATGATCCGGCTGGGGCGACCGTAATCCATGATGGCGTCCATTGCCGCGCGGATTGTCCGCCCCGTGTACAGAACATCGTCAATAATGACCACAACCTTGTCATTCACATCGAAGGGGATGTCGGTGTTTTTCACCACCGGCTGGTCCACTTTGCCATACACGTCGTCGCGGTAGAAACTGATGTCGAGGGTTCCCACGGGAACCTCCACGGAGCTTATCCGCAAGATGGTCTCCGCGAGACGCCGCGCCAGATACACGCCTCGCGTCCAGATCCCAATGAGTGCGAGGGCATCCAACTCGCCGACCTTCTCCACAATCTCGTGAGCAATTCGCGCGATCATCCGGTTCAAGCCGGTCTCGCTAACAAGCGTCGCTTCCTTTTGCGTCGAATTCACGGAAAGTCTCTCCTTGGCACAAAAAAAATCTCTCCCGGCTATGCGTGGAGAGATACGCTGTAACTCCGTCCCAAGCGAATCATTGCATAATCCCTTTTTAGCCTCACGGAGCTAAATTAAAAGGACTCAGTTGTCTTTTAACTACTGCTTACTACAGGCTGTGTGTCGTGTCAATATCTTTTTGCGGGAAAATGTGAGACGCTCCTCTGCCGAAAGGAAAATCCGAGACCGCCCCTGTACGGTCGGCGGCATGTCCCTGCGTTCATTCGTTTTGCAGGATCACCACCGGGTCGAGGGCGGCGGCTCGTTTCGCCGGGAGGATTGCCGCTGCGGCGCCCAGAAGAATCGCGCAGCCGAATGCCACAGCCGCGTCTTTGAGGGGCACGCTCACCCCGGAAATGGCATACGGCTCGAAGAGAGAGACGATGTAAGCGAGGCCCAGCCCCAGAGGCACCCCCAACACCGCGCCGACAAGGGATAGCACCATCCCCTCCGTCAAAAACTGATACACGATGTCCCACTTGCTGGCCCCTTCGACCCTTCGGATGGCGATCTCCCGCTGCCGCTCCATCACCGACATGAGCATGATGTTGGCGATGACAATTCCTCCCATGATGAGACACAGCACGAAGAGAGCGGTTGTCAGGTCGTCCTTGACCTTCAGTTGGTCGCTCAGCAGGATGGGAAGGAAGATGTTGTGGAGGACGATGGGATCCTTGTTCCGCGAGATCAGAACTTGCTGGATGAGCCGGGCGGTTTCCATTACCTTCAGCGGGTTCGTTCTCACGATGACCCAATCCAACGAGTCGTCCTGTCTCGGAATCAGGCTCAACGGGATTTGCACGCAGCGTTCCGAACGTTTCCAGGAAGTATCCTCTGGCGGCACCCCTAACATGAACTTGAGTTTGCCGATCATTTCGCGAAACCATCGCATGCGAAACCGCGGGCCATTCTTCAACAACCCCGTCTCCAGGCGAAACCCCTGGTCGTCCGTCGCAAGCTCCTCCTCGTTTCTTTTTTCCATCACGCCGACAACCCGCACGAACAAAAGATGGTCGGCGAAGCGAAGGACGACTCTCCTGTCGAGGGGAGACTCTTTTGGAAACAGCTCCCGGGCGGCGAGGGCCTCTAAGACGCAAACACGGCGACCTTCTTTCAGGTCCGCCGCTGTAATGAATCTCCCCTTGCGTGTGCGGAATGATCGGGTGGAGGTCGCCCGCTCATCTGTTCCCACGACGGTCGTTTTGATGATTTTTGTCCCGGCAAGAGCCTCTCCGGTGCTCGTGCGGAAGGGGGCGATGCAACATTCTCTTCCGGCGAGGGCCTTCCAGATTGCGTCGAGGTCGCCCATCGTCAGTTTCTCCGCCCCCGGTCTCTCGTAGGCTCGCACCGTGATCTCATCCGTTTTGAATCGGGAGGCGTTCTGAATCGCGTTGCGGATGCTGCCCTGTTCGATGGCGGAAGGGAAGACCATGATCGCGGCTGCCCAGACCACGCCCTGCAAGACCAAAAACGTCCGGAGCGGCCGGCGAAGCATTGCTCGAACGGCTATTCTCGCGTTCCCAAGAAGTCCCAATGGATAATCCTCAAGATGACGGGTTTCACCTCGACACCACACCTGGCGAGCGGTGCAGAAAAAGGTCAGCCCGCCGGAATCGCGTCTGTGGCTCAAGTCCCGACACTGTATGTTATACTATTCGCAAGCGACACCCCATGCAAGTATTAGCGAGTGCACGTCCGCAACAGGCGCGCGGCGGCACTTTCACCTCGCGAAAGGGAGAACTTCATGGAGAGTTCCTTGCGGGAGTTAGTTATTCTTGGTTCCGGGCCGGCCGGTTTGACGGCGGCCATTTACGCGGGTAGAGCCGGCCTATCGCCAGTGGTCATCACGGGCCTCCGCTCCGGGGGACGCTTAACTATCCCCCCGCTCGTCGAGAATTTCCCCGGTTTCCCTGAAGGAATAGACGGACCGACGCTGATGAACAGGACTATGGAGCAGGCGAAGCGGTTCGGGGCGATCTTCGTTTTCGCCAATGCGAGGAGCGCGGACTTGCGCTCCCGCCCGTTCACCATCGTCACAGATGAAGCTACGTTCCACTGCAAGGCGCTCATCATCGCGACGGGAGCCGATACCAGCTACCTGGGCCTCCCGAAAGAGAAGGAGTTGATCGGCCGCGGCATTTCCACCTGCGCCACTTGCGACGGTTTTTTCTTTCGCGACAAAGTGGTCTTCGTGATCGGGGGAGGCGACACCGCGATGGAGGACGCGATGTTCCTGTCTCGCTACGCGGGGAAGGTCACGGTCGTTCACCGCAGAGACCAACTGCGAGCCTCAAAGATTCTTCAGGACCAGGCTCTCGCCAATCCAAAAATCGGCTTCATCTGGGACAGTGTCGTCGCAGAGTTCATTGGCGACGAGGTTCTGGATGGGGTCACACTGCGAAACGTCAAGACCGGCGAAATCTCGCAGCATCCATGCGATGGGGTGTTTCTGGCGATCGGGCACATCCCGAACACCGAACTCCTCCGGGGGCAGCTCGAGCTCGACGAGCAGGGTTACATCCTCACGAGGGGACCAACGCAGACTAACGTCGAGGGGGTCTTTGCCGCGGGCGACGTCGTGGACAAGGTCTATCGGCAAGCCGTTACGGCCGCCGGAAGCGGCTGCATGGCCGCTCTCGACGCCGAACGATGGTTGGCTCTGCACCCGTGAGCGACCATTGTAGCGCAAGCTTCCAGCTTGCAGGATGCAGGCAAGATGCCCGCGCTACTGCTCGCTCTCCCTGGCGTCACAGAAGCGCGTCAATCTTCTGCGCCAGTTGCGCTTTCGACACGAGTCCGATGGACGTATCCACAACCTTCCCGCCCTTGAAAAACAAAAGCGTCGGCACACTCATGACGCGGTATCGCCTTGAAAGAGCGGTCGCGTTGTCAACGTCAATGTGAGCAACCACGGCTTTGCCAGCGTAGTCCGTGGCGAGTTCCTCGAGGATGGGAGCCAACCTCTGGCAGGGCATGCACCAACTCGCCGAAAAATCCGCCACCACTGGAACGTTCGACTTGACCACTTTCTCGTCAAAATTCTCCTCGTTAACCTCAACAACATTTCCCATCCGACCTTTCCTCTTCTGATTGTTTCCGTGCGTCTGGCGAGCATGCTTCTTTTCGCTCTTTTCTTATACCATGTTTCCCTGCGTTGAGGTCAAGCGCCGGATGCGCAAATCCCAGGTTGTCCGGTGGTGAAATCGGACGGACCCCTTCGAGAAGGCGCGCCAGACGACGGCGCCCGCAGTTACTTCTAACTTGCCAGCAAAGCCGTTCTGATGTTACTTTTCGCCAAACGCACAGGGCGCCTTCCGAGGGTGCTCTGTTGAATCCGCCGGGAGTCGGTCACCCGCTACCCGGACCGTAAGCAGGCTTTTTCCGAAAAGATAACTCGTGAATGGAGGTCGTGCGATGGGCAAGAAAGCTGGCAATTGTACAAGGCGGGAGTTCCTGATGGGAACGGCGAGCGCAGTGGCAGCCATCACGCTTGTGCCGCGTCACGTGTTGGGTGAGGGGGAATCGCCTCCGAGCAACAAGTTGAATATCGCCTGCATCGGCGTCGGGGGGCGCGGCGAGGCCAATTTGGACGGGGTCAAAGGAGAGAACATCGTGGCGTTGTGCGATGCAGATACGCGGCGAGCCGGGAAGGCATTCCGAGACTTCCCCGCTGCAAAGCAGTACCAGGATTTCCGCAAGATGTTCGATGAAATGGAAAAGCAGATAGACGCGGTCGTCGTTTCGACTCCCGACCACACGCACGCTGTCGCGTGTATGGCGGCAATCAAAAGAGGGAAGCACATTTACTGCGAGAAGCCGCTTGCACACTCCATCCACGAGATTCGTGCCCTGAGAAACGCTGCCCGCGAACATAAGGTCATCACCCAGCTCGGCAACCAGGGGCATTCCTCGGAGGACATCCGGCGGTTGTGCGAGTGGATATGGGATGGGGCAATCGGAAACGTGCGAGAGGTTCATGCGTTTTCGGGAGTCATCCTTTCTTATATCAGTCGCCTTGACAGACTCAGCGAGAAACAGGAAGTCCCGCAAGGACTGGATTGGGACCTGTGGCTCGGCCCCGCGAAGTTCCGCCCGTACAATCGAATGTACCTCCCGGGAAGCTGGCGCGGCTGGGCGCCGTTCGGGACGGGAGCCATCGGCGATTGGGTGTGCCACGTCGTGGACCCCGTCTTCTGGGCGCTGCACCTTGACTCCCCCACCTCGGTACAAGCGGAAGCCGAAGGATACGATCCGAAGAAACATGCAGACACGTTTCCCAGAGGCAACCGAATACGGTTCGAATTCCCAGCGCGCGAAAAGCGGGCTCCCGTGACGCTGCTCTGGTTCGACGGCGTCGAAAAACCTCCTCGCCCGGAGGAGCTGGAGCCGGGCAAGGAACTGCCCAACATCGGCGCCGTGGTCATCGGAGACAAAGGGAAAATCATGCACGGCTCCCACGGCGCCGGCGAAGTGAGAATCATCCCCGATGAGAAAATGGCAGCCTACAAGCAGCCTGACAGAACTCTGCCGCGCGTGAGAGGGCATTATCAGGACTGGCTGGACTCCGTGAGAAGCGGGCGACAGGCAGGGTCGAACTTCGATTACGGCGGCCCTCTGGCAGAGCTGGCGTTGTTGGGCAACATCGCCATCAGGATGCTCGGGCAAAAGCTGGCGTGGGACGGCGAAAAAATGCGGTTCACGAATTGCCCGGAGGCAAATGCCCTCGTCAATCCGCCCTATCGAGAGGGCTGGACGTTGTATTCGCCCGCTGGCTGAATTCTGGTGACAGTTGATATGCTGAAGAGTCTCGTGAAGGAAAATGGATACAACTGAAAGGAGGACAGGGATGAAACTCGGTTTTGTCAGTGCGATTTTGCCGGACCTTTCTCTGGAGGAGGTCGTGCGCTTCGCCGGAGACGAGGGGTTTGAATGTGTCGAGCTGATGTGCTGGCCCAAAGGGAAAGCGGAGCGACGGTACGCGGGCGTCACGCACCTGGACGTGGCGAACTTCAGGAAGAGCGACGCCAATCGCGTCAACGAGCTCATGCAGTCCGCTGGCGTCGAGATCAGCGGTCTCGGGTACTATCCCAACCCGCTGGCGCCGAGCCGGGCTGAGGCAAAGGTTTACATTAACCACATCAAGAAGGTCATCTCCGCGTCAGCTTTGCTCGGCGTGAACATTGTCAACACCTTCATCGGCCGCGATTGGACGAAATCCGTGGACGACAACTGGCCTCAGTTCGAGAAAGTCTGGAAGCCGCTCGTCAAATTCGCGGAGGATAAGGGCGTCCGTATCGGCATCGAGAACTGCCCCATGCTCTTCACGAAAGACGAATGGCCCGGCGGCAAAAACCTGGCTCATTGCCCCGCTGTGTGGCGGCACATGTTCGAGGAAATACCGAGCAAGAATTTCGGTTTGAATTTTGACCCGTCTCACCTCATCTGGCAGCGGATTGACTACGTGAGACCGATCTGGGAGTTCGCCAAACGCATCTTCCACGTGCACGCCAAAGACGCAAGAATAGACAAGGAAAGACTCGATGAGGTCGGCATTCTCGGCACGCCCTTGCAGTTCCACACGCCGAAGTTGCCGGGACTCGGCGATGTCAACTGGGGGCGGCTGCTGTCTGTCCTCAGTGACGTGGGCTACAAGGGCCCGGTCTGCATCGAGGTCGAGGACCGGGCTTACGAGGCTACCCTCGAGACCCGCAAAGCCGCGCTCCAGCAGAGCGGGCGTTTCCTGAAGCAGTTTCTGCCCGGGAAACCCGCAGCATAGGGCGGCGGCCCCGCGGCGCCGGGCATTCCACGGAGAGCTCTGAACGTGGAGAAGAACACGGACAGACACGGACAAGCACAGACACAGGAGAAAGGGCTGATACCGAAGCATGGCGGGTATCGGAAACTGAAGACCTTTCAACTGGCTGAGGTGATCTACGATGCGACTGTTCGGTTCTGCGAGAAGTACGTAAATCCGCGCAGCCGGACCGTTGACCAGATGACGCAGGCGGCGCGCAGCGGGCGGCAAAACATCGCCGAGGGGAGCGTGGACTCGGCGACTTCCAAAAAGATGGAACTGAAGCTGACGGGCGTGGCAAAGGGGAGTCTGGAGGAGTTGCGTCTGGACTATGAGGACTACCTGCGCCAGCGAGGGCTGCCCAGGTGGGAACCGAATTGCCCGGCTCTTGTGCGATTCAAGGCGCGGCGTTGCCCTTCTCTGGAGGATTTTCGTCAGTGGGTCGGAGAGGAGGTGAAACGGGCGAAAAAGGAAACGGACCCACACGGACAAACACGCACCGTTGAGAGAAACAAGAACGCCCACGTACGGACCCATACTGAGGATGGCGACGCCGGCCGCCGTGACGTCCGTGAGAGTCCATGTCTGTCCGTGTTCGTCGCCAACGGCGCGCTCTCGCTGCTCAACCTTTGCATTTACCTGCTGGACCGTCAGTTGAAAGCCCAAGCTGAGGCCTTTGAAAAAGAGGGTGGATTCACGGAAAGGCTCTATCGGAAACGCAAGGAGGCGCGCGGACAAAAGAAGAATTGAAGACGGCTCGCGGACGAGAGAAACACAACAACGGGAATGGCAACGGCAAACGCCTTGCCACGCAGGTGCTGTTCCTCCGGTACGTCATCCGCAGTCTGCACGAAGGCGGGTGTTGCGGCATCGTGCTCGACGAGGGTTTGCTGTTCCGCACCAGTCGGGACGCGTTCAAAGACCAAGCGGAAACTGCTCGATGAATGCAACCTCTGGTGCGTCGCGAGCCTGTTTGCCGAGGCGTTCACCGCTGCCGGGGCTGGCGTGAAGACTAACTTGCTGTTCTTCAACAAAGGTCGTCCGACGTATAACTTCCACACCAGGGAGGCGCACATGAAAGAGAAAAGAGAGAACTTCACGATGGATCGCCGAGCGTTTCTCGCGGGAGCGGCGGCGACGGCAATGACGCTGATGAAACCGGGACGAGTCAGAGGCACAGAGGCCAACTCCGCAATCGAGTTGGGCATGGTCGGCTGCGGCGGACGGGGCACATGGATTGCGCGGCTCTTCGCCACCAGCGGCAAATACCGCTTCGTCGCCTGCGCGGACTATTTCCAGGATCGCGTGGATGCCTTCGGCAGGGCGTTCCGCATTCCCGAGGACCGGCGATACCCGCGTCTATTCGGCTACAAGCGGCTCGCCGAGAGCAAGCTCGACGCTGTGGTAATTCAGTCGCCGCCCTACTTCCACCCGGAACAGGCGAAGTCTGCCGTGGAAGCTGGCAAGCACGCATACGTTGCCAAACCCATTGCCGTTGACATGCCCGGATGCCTGAGCATCGCCGAGTCAGGCAAAAAGGCAACCGCCAAGAAACTCGCGTTCCTCGTGGATTTCCAAACGCGGGCGAACGAGTTGTACCAGGAAGCGGTTCGGCGAGTCCACGGCGGAGAGATCGGCAAAATCGTCTGCGCCGAGGCTCATTATCCCTGGTCAGGGAGCGGCTCGGAAACCGACTCGACTGATCCCGAAGAGCGATTGCGCAACTGGTACTGCACCCTCGCCCTCTCCGGCGATGTGATTGTCGAGCAGGACATCCATACCCTCGACGTGGCGACCTGGTTCCTCAACGCCGACCCCGTCTCCGCCAGCGGCGCCGGCGGCCGAGGCATCCGCAGAGCCGGCAACATCTGGGACCATTTCTCCGTCACCTACCGGTTCCCCAAAGACATCACCCTCACCTTCACGTCTGTGAAAATGATTCCCGGCGTGAAGGACGAAATCCGCTGCCGCGTCTTCGGTTCGGAGGGAATGGTTCACACCGACTACTTTGGCGAGGTCTTCATCCGCGGAAACAAGCCGTACGAAGGCGGGCCTGTCCCCAATCTTTACACGACCGGCGCCCAGGCAAACATCGAGGAATTCTACCGCTGCATCACGAAAGGGGACTACGCGAATCCGACCGTCGCGCCATCCGTCCGTTCGAATCTCACGAGCGTCCTCGGCCGAACCGCCGCCTACGCCGGCAAACCGGTCACCTGGGACGAGATGATGCGCGCTCAGGAGAAGCTCCAACCCGACTTCACCGGATTAAAGGAGTGACCGCGTGTACCGCCGGCATCTTGCCGGCTGTAGCGCAGG
>JAUYEE010000336.1 GCA_030691545.1 bacterium
TCATGGAATCCGTTCTGAGCCGGCGCCTTTCCCCTTCCGGCGATGTCAACTTCGAGAACATCGGCCTCACCAAGCAGGAGTTCGTTAATCTCGGAAGAATCATCATTCAGGCCTGCGGCACATCGTGGCACGCGGGGCTGATCGGCAAGCTCCTTTTTGAAGAGCTTCTGCGCCTCCACACCGAAGCGGACATCTCTTCCGAGTTCCGCTACAGGAATCCCGTGGCGGGAGGCGACACGCTGATTATGGCCATAAGCCAGTCGGGGGAGACGGCTGACACCCTGGAAAGCATCCGAATCGCCAAGAGCAAGTTCCTGAAAGTCCTCTCCATCTGCAACGTCATGGGAAGCTCTATCGCTCGCGAATCCGACGGCGTCATCTACATCCATGCCGGCCCTGAGATCGGCGTCGCTTCCACGAAAGCCTTCACCGCGCAATTATTAGCGATGGCCCTATTAACCCTCTACCTGGGCGGCATCAAGTGGACCATCAACGACGAATTGCGAAAGGAGATGATCGAGGAACTGCGAGCGATCCCCCAGAAGATGCGAACCATCCTGGCTCGCGCGGACGAGATTGAAGCCCTGGCTGAGAAGTATGCGAGCGTGCAGAATTCCATGTTTCTGGGACGCGGATACAATTACCCCGTCGCCCTGGAGGGCGCCCTGAAACTCAAGGAGATTTCTTACATTCACGCCACGGGCTATCCCGCTGGAGAATTCAAGCACGGCCCCATCGCCCTCGTGGATAAGGACACCCCCACCGTCGCCGTGGCACCTCAGGGCCCGGTTTACCGCAAGATGGTCAGCAACATCTGCGAGGTCAGAGCGCGGAAAGGGAAGGTGCTCGCCGTCGCAACAGAAGGGGATGACGAAATCAAGGGATGCGCCGACGACGTGATCTACGTGCCGCCATGCTGTGACCGCTTTTCGCCGATGCTGACGGTGATTCCCCTACAGCTTTTCGCATACTACGTCGCGGTCAAACGAGGTTGCGATGTGGACAAGCCCCGCAACCTCGCGAAAAGCGTTACGGTGGAATAGGGCGGCTTTTCGCCGTTGCTTCCCGACGTAGCGCAAGCTTCCAGCTTGCAGCATGCAGGCAAGATGCCTGCGTTACGAGGAAGGTCAGAAATCGGAACCGGCTTTGGGGACAGACTTCCTTCTCTCGAAAACCATCTCTCCATCGCGCCGGGCGATCACAATGTACTGCCTCCAGTTCTCCTCGTCTATTGGCAGCGGCTCGGTTGAATCCGGCGATGGGAAGAAAAGATGGGGACCGCGGCTTTCCTTTCGGCGCTGCGCCGCTCCCATGACCATTTTTGCCACGTTCAGCATCGCCTGCGTCTCCAGGGCGAACACCATTCCATCCGCGTCAACTCGCACCCCGGCACGCAGAAGTTCTTCCACCTCGACAATACCTTCGCGCAAGCCATCCTCTGTACGGACGACGCCTGCGGCAGAGGACAGCAGCTCCTGCACCCTTTCCCGAACTCGTGAGGCCGCTTCCGAGGAATCCTTCCCGACCATCCTTCTTACGGACTCGCAACGCTCTTCAATCGTTCTCTTGGACAGTTTGTCGCCCGACCGCTGTTTCGCATTCTGAGCCGCGTTCGCTCCTGCGATTTTGCCAAACACCTGGCAATCCATCAGCGCGTTTCCCCCGGGGCGATTCGCGCCATGTTGCCCTCCGGCGCACTCCCCCGCCGCATAAAGATTCTTGACCGTGGTTTCGGCGAGGCAGTTAATCTTGACCCCTCCCTGAAAATGCTGAGCCGCGGGGGCGATTTCAATTGTGTCTCCAGCTTCGAGGTCCACACCATGCTCTCTTAACCACGCAATCGAATCCGGATTGATCTCGCGCAATCTGCAAAGAGGAGACGCTCTGCGCTTCCCATCCGTGATGGGAACTTTCTTCTCGCTCTCATATCGCCGCTTGATTTCCTCAGGCAGGGCGTCGAACTCAAAGCCATCGGGATTTGCCCCGTAGTCGAGAAAAACCTTTTTGCCTCGGGCTATCTCCCGAGAGACGGCAATGTCAATGATCCGCGATGGTTCCCTCTGGGATACTGGCCAACTCGCCCCTTTGCGGAATACTGTCGTGTGAATCTCGAGCGGACTCGTGCCAGCAGGGAAGTGCTTCGCCAGGAACTCCTCGCCGTCATCGTTCACGAAACGCGGCACAGCGCGCATGAGGCTTCCCGAACACGCCAGCTTCGTTTTGACGGAAGAAAGCCCAATCTGAATGAACTCCAGGTTCACCAGTTCGGCCCCGGCTCGATAGGCGAGACTATAGCCATCCCCCGTCATCCCATCCGGATACACGTTAACCTTGAACGCCGAACCCGCCCCGCCTGTCGCTAAAACGACCGAGTGCGCTCCGATCGTGAAGAATTCCTCCGACTTCATATCCATACAAAGCGCCCCGATGACGGCCTTCCCCCCTTGGTCAACGATCAGCTCGACCGCCATCGCATTTTCCCGAACACGCACGGAAGTCTGCCGCAGGCGCCGGACCAGAGCCGCCTCAATCTCGTTAGCGGTCCGAGGGCCGGTGTAACAAGCTCGCGCATACTTCGATCCGTCGGTCACGAATTGCTCAGGCTTGCCGCCCTTCTTCACGAAAGGGACGCCGAGACCGTCCAGAAAATAGAAAGCGTCCGCGCTGTTGCGCGCGAGGGTTTCGGCGAGATCGTAATCGGAGACATACCCGCCAATGACGTAGATGTCGTCCGCATGGTATCTCCAGTTGTCGGGACCGCCCGGCTCTGTCTCAGGCAATGTCACGTGAAACGCCATCCTGTCCGAGCAGGCGATTGCCGTCACGCCGCTGTGGCCCAGCTTGCCTTTTGTCAGCAGAAGGACCTTCGCGCCGTGCGCATCCGCTTCAATCGCAGCCCTCAACCCAGCGCCTCCTCCGCCGATTACGAGCACGTCGGTGAACATGCAGGCGGGGACGCCTGCGCTACATGCATCTAATCTCATCTCGCGTCCCTATCTGTGTCAATGTCGCTCGCTTTCGCTGACAGACAATTGGTGTTGTGAACGAGCCTGGTTCGCCTTGCGTGAACAGCTTTTCACACGTGTTTGATTTACTTCCCGCCCGGCACAAGAACTGCCTTGATCGCCTCCTTGCTGTCCACGACCTTCAGGGCATCCATCACCTTCTCGAGAGGGAAACGGTGCGTCACCAGTTTATGCAATGGGAATCGCCCGCTCAGGACGAGTCGCACTGCCTGGTAGAGGTGAGACGTGTCACTTACCCAGACACCTTGAATCCGAACGTTCTTCCTCGCCACGTCCTCGTAAAGCCGCATCGGCACTTCGCCGACCGGCGTGGCAATCCCAGGCAGCGAATAGGTTCCTCCGGGAGCAGTCAGGCGGAGACCTTCATTGAAGGAAGCAGGTGTTCCGGTGCAATCAATCACGACGTTCGCTCCGATCCCGTTCGTCAGCTCCATCACTTCTTCTCTTCTCGCCTTGACTGATGAATCCTCGACCACGGAAGTGTGCACGGCCCCGAATTCCTTCGCCAGTTCCAGTCGCTTCGCGTCGGCACGTGTGCCAATGACTACGGCCTCACTTGCTCCCTTTGCGAAAGCAAAAGCCAGGCAGAACAAGCCAAGGGGCCCCGGCCCCTGGAGCACGACGAGGTCGCCGGCCAGGATAGGAAGAAGCTCGACCGTGTGCGCGGCTGTGGCGCCCGAGCACGACGCCGCAACGAGAATCGCCGGGTCTATCGCGCTCTTGCCCCCCGCGCCCTTCCTTCCGGCGATTTCCCCCACGAGCCTGATCACCTTCGTTCCAGCAAGGAGCGTCAGGTGCGTTGCATAGCAACCATCCCGGACGATGCCGTAAACCCGCCTTTTCGGACAGAGCGACGGTTCCTTCCGCACAGCACAGAAGTAGCACTGGTTGCAGGTTACACCTCGGTCCCAGATGATCAGGTCGCCTTCCTCGACGCTGTTGCCGAAGATATCCGTCTTGGGTCCGCTCGCGTCAAGGACCATCCCCACTCCCTCGTGCCCGAGAACGAGTGGCAGCGGCGTTCGCGGGTCCTTCCCCTTCCACATGTGAACGTCCGAACCACACACACCCGACGCGGCAAGCTCAACCAGCACTTCCCCTTCCCTGAGAGGCTCGATTTCCTGCTCGCGTATCTCAAGCAGTGCGTTGAATTTTGTCAGGACAGCGGTCTTTCTTTTCATGCTCTTTATTCTGTCTGTTCAGAATGCTGGTCAGCTTTTTCTTTCATACAGGACCCTCCCTTCGCGCACCGCGCTCGTCGGAAACGCTTGCCGTACGTTACTCCAGTCCTGAATTTCTTCAGGTGTATAGACCAGTATGTCCATGGGGACCATTATGTCGCTGAGGGCGGAGAAGAGAGGAATCGAGCGCCGGTGGCGAGGCTCGGTTGATTCTTTGATCACGAGAATGTCAAGGTCGCTGTGGTCATGACTGTCGCCGCGGCCGCGACTCCCGAAAAGAATAACCTTCTCCGGGTCTGCCACCTCCACGATTCGGTGTACGATTTCCTGCAATAGGTCCTGGGTGATCTCCTGCGCCTGCATTTCCACGGCCGCTCCCTCTACCAGCTTATCGCAATCCTCACCGAGTCCCCTTCTTTGAGAGTCAGGGAACCCGGAAAGACTATGACCACGTCGTCCTTGACCAGCTCACGTTTGAATGGGAAATCTCTACCGTTGAGTTCCACTTTCACCCCCTTGAGGTCAGAGGAAGGAACCTCCAGATCAAGCTGCTTGAGCTTCAGCGCGCCGTATTTCAACTCGATGAGATTCGTCTGACTGCTGCCTTCCCTCTTCTGAGAGAAGCTTCCCCATCCTTCCGCCGTTGAGAAGAAGCTCTTGAAATTGTCCTGCTGGAGCCTGGGAGCGAATCCGAGAATGCCCTTCGGGCCGTGATAGCGGAAGCCTTGCGCTGCTAAGAGGACGGACCAACTGCTCATGGCTCTCGCGTAATGGTCGCCGCATTCGATCTCGTTCCAGGGGTTACGGCCGCCGCTCGTGTAGCGATCATGCGCGGTGCGAACGATAGCCAGCGCTTCGTTAATCAATCCCTCCTGAATCATTAGAGCGGCGACCTCGTACTCGATCCCTGTCCAGACCTCCTCCGCGTAGAGAATCACTGTATCGGGCTTGCCTCCTTTCGGCCATGTGCAGCAAATCAATCCCGCTCCATCATCCCACACGAAAACCCGGTGCCCGAGCGTGTACTCGAACGCCGAGAAATCCGGGATGAAATCGTATTTGAAAATTGATTGGAGAGCAGATTTGACCTGGTCCCTCGGCAAGACGTACCCGAGATTCGACTGGTTCGCCCACCACTGCCCCATCAACTGGTCGGCGTGGCACCCGAGTCCATAATCATAATCCGGTTCCTTCTGCGGCCACTCCTGCACAAAGTACTCTCCGTTGAACAGGTGCTCGCTGAGCCACTTGCTTCCCTTGTCAAAGATCGAACGGTATCGCTTCGCCGCCGCCTCATCTCCCATTTCTTTCGCCATCTCCTCCGCCGCCCGCAGTGCAGCCAGATACTGCGCGCCCGTGAATGTGTTGGGGCCGGAAATGTGCGTGTCGTAGGTGTTGAACTGTTTCCCACGCAT
Source organism: bacterium (assembly GCA_030691545.1). GTDB lineage: Bacteria > Auribacterota > JABMQX01 > JABMQX01 > JABMQX01 > JAUYEE01. The sequence continues at coordinate 5,623 of JAUYEE010000336.1, forward strand.
GACGCCATCTTCGTCGGCCCCGTCCCAGTAGCCGATCATGAACTCCATTGCCTTCTTCGCCTTCGGCCACATCCTTTCCAGAAAAGAATTGTCCGACGACAGGAGATGCTCGCGATACGTTTTCGAGATTGTGCTGGCTTGCCCGTCGCAGAC